>JALWRX010000028.1 GCA_027080505.1 Ghiorsea sp. | reverse complement strand
CTGCAATAGCAATGGGAGGGTTCATCACCATATAAAAATAGGTTGCACCATCAAGGTAGTAACCCATCACAGTACCTGGTGTATTACGCACTGAGTTAGGTCCTAACAAGGGGTACACAATATATGCACCTTGCCCCACGCCCCACACTGCAAGTGTTTGCCCAAAATCTTCTTGATGTTTTTCTAAGCCAAACTTTGATGCCACATCAAATAAACCAAGCACACCCAAGGTGGAGTTGAGCACAAAGCGTGTACTATCAGCTAAACCCTGCCCCAATTTGCCTTGCAATACATCATTAATAATGGTGTTAGGTTCTTGTAAATTATTGAAAAAATTAGTGACTACATCACGCCCACCCTTAGGCACAACAGCAGTATAACCTTTAGCTAGTGGGCGCATGGTCGCTTCATCCACCACAGTATTAAAGGCATCAACCTTTCTGTTCATTGGTTCTAATGGGTCAAAATCATTTTCAGCCGTGGCACAACCTGTTTGCAACAAAGCCAAAAAAGCGAGTATGATTATTTTTCTCATGGCGGCGATTATGCAAGAATCATCTTGCATGTCGATTGCCTTCTTTACATTGGTGATACATATACACACCATCCAGCACAAGTTTCATCATTTGGAGTGGCTTTATGGTTTCTATCGGAAAAACAAACACATTACGCATCATTAAAGAAGTAGATTTTGGTATCTACCTAGATGGCGGCAAAGAGTTTGGTGAAATACTCTTGCCCATACGTTATGTACCAAAAAATGTGCAAGTTGATGATGACATTGAAGTATTTATCTACTTTGATTCAGAAGATCGTATCATTGCCACCACAGAAACACCTTATGCCCAAGTGGGTGAGTTTGCCTTTTTAGAGGTTGTGGATGTCAACAATACAGGCGCATTCATGAATTGGGGGCTGATGAAAGATTTATTGCTGCCCTATGATGAGCAAACCCACCGCCCAGAAGTTGGCAAATCGTATGTGGTGTATATCCTACAAGATGGTACAACAGGTCGCCCTATTGCTTCGATGAAAATCCGTGATTTCTTGGATGACGAATCTTTAAATGAATTCAAAGTTGGGCAAGAAGTATCACTAATGAGTGCCAATAAAACAGACTTAGGCTATCAAATGATTATCAATAATACCCATGTCGGTTTATTGCATCAACATGAAGCCATTCGCAGCATTAAACATGGTGAAAGGCTGCAAGGTTTTATCCAGAATATTCGTGATGACAGAAAAATCGATGTTTGTTTGCACCTTAAACCCAGTGAAAAAACAGATGAAATTACCGACCTTATTTTATACAAACTCAAAGCCAATGGAGGCTCTCTTGCTTTGCATGACAAAAGCGACCCCAAAGACATCCAAAAGACCTTTGGTATCAGCAAAGGTATGTTTAAAAAGGCACTTGGCGCACTTTATAAACAGAAAAAAATCAAGCTTGAAGCAGATGGCATCCGCCTATTATAAAAAAGCATATTGGTAACATGCATCACATCATTAGTTGCAACAATACGTATCCATCGCACTCCCATAAAATACCATTCACGGAGACATAACCTTAAAATGAAAAAAATACTCGCCATCTCTTTTGCTCTAATGACCGCTAGTTCAGCTTATGCCCAAGAGCAACCGCAACTTCTTTTTAATAATCCTATGGTTGACCTTACTTATCCCGATGTTGCCGGTGATTATTTGGTGTATTCACAGCGTGTACATAAGACCCACCAGATTATGCAATTGAATCGCCATCAACTCAATGGTGCTGCCAAACATGTAGATTCTGCGTTTAGCAATGAAGTTGTACGTTATGGCGCAGCCATTGCCAATGGTAACATTGCTTTTGTTAGCAATCGATTGGGTACGCTTACTCCTTGGTTTGCAACTGAGCATACACAAGCCGCTATGCAACCTGGCATGTTTCAATCGCTACTCATGCCCAACCATCTTGAAGTGTCCTCAGATGGTGATACTTGGGTGTTTGATAGCAGCCTAGAAACATCACGCGCCCTGCGTATGAATAAACAGTTTACCGACAAAAGGCTTGACCATGAACTACTCGGACAAGCTTGGCGCATGTATCATGAACGTTTATGGCTCAAAAAATCAGGTTATCCTAAAACAGAAGAAGGTATGGGGAACACTTTTGCTCAACCACAACTATTTGTAATGCATCCCAATAGTAATAGCCTCACCATGTTGGGTGATGGTTTTGATGCATCCTTATCCCAAGACGGTAAAAGCATGGTATTTGTGCGCGAAACCCATGGTAACTTTGACCTTTGGATGCAAAATACCGACGGCACAGGTCTCAAACGCTTGACCAAAAACACCTATGCCGATGTTGAACCAAGCCTTAGCCCCGATGGTCAATACGTTGCCTTTGTTTCCAACCGAGATAGCCGTGGTGATGTATTACAAACCTTTATTCATGTGCTCAACCTACAAACAGGAAAAATTACAGCCGTCACATCGGGTATGGGCATCATTGATGGCGGGCCATCTTGGCTTGATAATCATACCATTATATTTCATTCCAACCGTGATCCTAAATCCCCCAATACCGACACAGTGGACAACTGGCGTTTGTGGACAGTAGCTTTGCCGAAATAACTTCATGGAGTAATACCAATATGAGCCAGCAACAAACCATTCACATTATAGGCGCAGGTTTGGCTGGCTCTGAAGCGGCTTGGCAATTAGCCAAGCAAGGTTTTGCGGTCAACTTGTATGAAATGCGCCCCAAAACCATGACACCCGCCCATAAAACGGATAAATGTGCAGAGTTGGTCTGCTCCAATTCTTTTCGCGCAGACAATCTAGAAAATGCAGTCGGTTTATTGCATGAAGAAATGCGTCAACTTAATTCACTCATCATGCAGACAGGCGATGCATGCAAAGTGCCTGCGGGTGGTGCTATGGCAGTAGATAGAGAGCTGTTTTCTAGCACTGTGACCCAGAAACTAGAAAGTGAACCTTTAATTACACTCATCAAAGAAGAAATCACTAAAATCCCCGAAGATGGTATCGTGCTTATCGCTTCAGGGCCATTAACATCTGATGCGCTATACCAAGACATTCAAAAGCTTACAGGCGAAGAACACTTGAGTTTCTTTGATGCCATTGCTCCCGTTGTTGATGCTGAAACCGTGAACATGGACATTGCCTACTGGAAGTCGCGCTACGATAAAAATGTGGTCGAAGGTGAAGATGGTGATTATTTGAATTGCCCCATGAATGAAGAACAATACAAAGCCTTTATTCATGAATTATTAAACGCTGAATACATGGCATTCAAAGATTTTGAAGATGTGCCCTTCTTTGATGGTTGTATGCCGATTGAAGTGATGGCGGAACGCGGCATAGACACCCCACGTTTTGGTCCTATGAAACCTGTGGGGTTAGAACACCCTGAAACAGGTGAAGAATTTTATGCCGTGGTGCAGTTACGCCAAGATAACCGTGCCAAAAGTTTACTCAATATTGTTGGCTTCCAAACCAAAATGAAATATGGCGAACAATTAAGAGTCTTTCGCATGATTCCAGGGCTAGAAGAAGCCGAGTTTTTCAAACTGGGAAGCTTACACCGCAATACATTTATCAAATCTCCGCTTCTTTTGGATAAATCTTTACGCCTGAAAAAAGAGCCACGCATCCTATTTGCAGGTCAAATCACAGGTGTGGAAGGATATGTGGAATCGGCAAGTATGGGTTTGATGGCAGGTAGATTTATTGCGGACATCATGCGTGGAAATGAGCCAAATATTCCGCCCGAAGATACAGCTATGGGCGCATTATTAGGGCATATCTCAGGCACACATATCCAAAGCTTTCAACCCATGAACATTAACTTTGGTTTATTGCCCACTGCACCCAAACGCGATGGCAAACGTCGCCTAAAAAAATCAGAACGCAGACGTATGGTATCCGATAAAGCCTTAGCTTCCTTGCAGGCATGGAAACAAGCACTGTAAAACTTACTTTTATACGTATATCTTAACAAAAACAAATAAAGGGGGATATATGAAACATTTTATCAGAGCATTTCAATTATACGGCGTATTTTCAGGGCGTTCTACTCGAGAGGAGTATTGGATGTTCACCTTCATTTATATGCTGGTTTACTTACTGCTTACCGCCATTTCAACTGCATTTGAAAACCAATTATTTCAAATATTATTTGCCTTGTTTTCTTTGGCTGTGGTTATCCCCAACTTAAGCATTACTGCCCGAAGACTTCATGATGCGGGGCATTCTGGCTGGTGGCAAGTTGCCCCTTTTATTGGCTTGGTTTTTGCAGGCATTGGTGCTGCTCAAGCATCATCTACCCTTAGCCTTGCTGGTATTGCGCTAACATTTGCGCTTGCCATTGTATTGCTAGTCTTTTTGGTGAAACCCAGCGATGAAGACAATCAATATGGATCAAAACCACAGCCTTAAACATTTTTTCAATATCAAATACGACCACTACACATAAAAAAAGGCGAAGCTTTAAGCTCCGCCTTTTCCGTTTCCATGAAGGATACGAATTAACGTGTGTAAGCCACTCCTTGTACACCAATCATTTCCAAATCAGCAGTCCCACCACCATTAAAGAAGGTAATGATTTGCTCATAATTCGCACCTGAAAACTCTTTATAATTGAACACATCTACCAAATATGGTGAGCCTATGGTTAAAGGTGAGGCTACGCCTGCTGGCACGGTTGGTAACGTTACCGATGTTGTGCCACCTACTGAAAGGATAGTCCAATCATATGTATAAGAACTATCATAAATATCAGTCACCACCAGTGGAGATGCCCCAGTACCATTGACCCAGCTTAAGGTCGCCCCTGCTTGCCCTGCTGTCATGGTAGGCAATGTAGTTAAAGTCGCAGCTACGGAAATAGAACCACCCACTGTAAACGTACCTGTTCTAGACCAATAGCTATAAGGGTCTCCTGCATATACCGAATAGGTATGGTCTCCTATATCCACTGAACGAATGGTATCAGGAAATGTTAGTGGTGCTTGAGTAGCCCCATTGAAAGCCCCATAAACAGCCGTAGTCCCTAGGGATACGTTCTGCAAAGGCATACCTGTTGGTGGTGTAACACTTTGTACAGTTGCTAAGAGTGGTGGTGTTGGCACAGGTGTTGTAAAGTTTGCGATAAAACTTTGCTGTGCAGCACCTGAAGTTGCCGTGGTGGTCAAAGACACATTGCCCAAATTAATGGCTTCCGCACCACCGCTTACACTATTTCCAGCAGAAGATGTCGCATTGCCTTGCAAGGCATACAGTGTACCTGAAACCGTTGCACCCGGCGCAACATCCCATAAACCAAAACTTACATTGCCTGTACCTGCCCAATCATAGGCTTCATACGTGTTCGTTGCTGTTGTTAAATAATATGTTGAAAATGAATATGGATCAGGGTTAATGGTTTGCACGTAAACATCAATAACTCCGTTTCCACCTACAGATGTGTCAGTAATACTGGCAGCATTAAAACCCATATAACTTACTGCACTATAGCCATCAGCACTAAAGATATGCACATCTACTGCACCTGCTGGCAAGCCTGTGAACACGGCTTTACCCGTCGCATCTGCTGTTTTAAAGTTTGTCCCTGATGCACCAATAGAGACTACATTATTAGGCAATGTCATAACTGTAATCGTACCTGTATTCGGTGCAACCACAGTTGTACCTGCTGTTGTACCTGCTGTTGTGCTTGGCGTTGTTCCTGAATCGCCGCCACAACTGGCTAACCCTAAAGCTGCCACAAGCAGCCCTGTTTTTAATAGTTTGAAGTTCATTTAACGCCCTCCCTTTGAATTGATATGGCACAATAGTTGCGGGGGGGGTATTGCAAGAAAAAAACTTATCATTATACGCTTGCAGGCTTGCATCTATGCTTTAGCTTAGCGCCATGCGTTATTCAAAACTTTTCTCTCCTACTCTCCGCGATACACCTGCTGATGCAGAAGTCGTGTCGCACCAACTTTTACTTCGTGCTGGTTTTATTCGCCGTGTCACTTCGGGTGTGTATGATTATTTACCCTTAGGTTTGCGTGTATTGCGTAATATCGAAAAAATCGTGCGCGAAGAAATGAACCGCGCAGGTGCGCAAGAATTATTGATGCCTATGGTTCAGCCTGCTGAATTTTGGCAAAAATCTGAACGTTGGGATAAATATGGTCCTGAATTGCTTAGGTTTAAAGACAGACATGGGCATGAATCTTGCCTTGGCCCCACCCATGAAGAAGTGATTTGTGATTTGGTCAGCCGTGAGTTAAAATCATACAAACAACTACCAATGAACTTGTATCAAGTGCAAAATAAATTTCGCGATGAAATTCGCCCACGTTTTGGTTTAATGCGCGGGCGTGAGTTTGTGATGAAGGATGCCTATTCTTTCCATGCATCATCTGAATGTTTGGCAAAAGAATACCAAAACATGTTTGATACTTACCACCGTATTTTTAACCGCTTGGGTTTAAAGTTTCGCGCTGTAGAAGCTGATAATGGCTCTATTGGTGGCTCTGCTAGCCATGAGTTTCATGTATTGGCTGAATCAGGGGAAGATTTAATTACCCACTGTTCAGCCTGTGATTATGCAGCCAATGTTGAAAAAGCATTGTCCACACCACCTGAATATTCAGGTCAAGATACTGCCTTGGCTGAAGTCTCCACGCCCAATAAAAGTGCTGTGGAAGATGTAGCTACATTCTTGAAAGTAGAAACATCATCTTTACTTAAAACCCTTGTTTATGTTGCCATTGGTGGTGAAAACGATGGGCAAATTATTGCTGCTTGTGTGCGTGGCAATGACAATGTGCAAGAAATAAAATTAGCACGGGCTATTGGTGCCGATGAAGTTACTTTGGCATCAGTGGAGCAACTTTTAGCCATTGGCACTGTGACAGGTTTTGCAGGCCCCATCCAACTCGACTGCCCTATATATATGGATCAATCACTACAACATGCTGTTGGGCTTATCGCTGGTGCGAACAAAAAAGATACACACATCACAGGTCTAAATATTGCGCGTGATATTCAAGGTGCAACCTTTGCTGACTTGCGCGAAACCCAAGTGGGGGACACTTGTGGAAAATGCGGCAAGGGACACATGGAAATGTCACGTGGCATTGAGGTAGGTCACATTTTTGAATTGGGTACTGTGTATGCTAAACCCATGGAAGTATTGTTTCAAAATGAGCAAGGTAAACGTGATGTTGCCACCATGGGTTGCTATGGTATTGGCGTATCACGCCTAATGGCAGCTGTGGTTGAGCAGTGCAATGATGATTATGGTATGATGTGGCCGGTGAATATTGCACCCTTCCAAATTTCTGTGATTACATTGGGTAAATCTGAAACTGCATTTACCGCATCAGAAAAGATTTATAACCAATTGCTTGATGCTGGTGTGGATGTGGTCTGGGATGACCGCA
>JALWRX010000027.1 GCA_027080505.1 Ghiorsea sp. | reverse complement strand
CCAGTATCAAACTGACCTTGGAGGAATACATCAGAAAGTGCAATATTACGATAAAATGCTAAAGTCGTTTTAACGCCGCGAATATCATATTCTTTAAGTGCCCGCTGTGAACGTTTAACGGCATGTTTCCAATCAGGTGCCCAAATAGTGAGCTTGGCACACATGGAATCATAATGTGGTGGTATGGTGTAACCTGGATAGACGCAGCCATCAACGCGAATGCCAGGGCCCCCTGGTGAATGGTAACGTGTAATGCGACCAGGGTTAGGGAAGAATCCATTTTGTGGGTCTTCTGCATTCACGCGAAATTCAATCGCACTGCCTTTAAAACTTAAATCTTCTTGTTTAAAAGGAAGTCGCTCACCAGCAGCAATAGCAATTTGTTGTGCCACAATATCCACGCCAGTAATGGCTTCAGTAATAGTGTGCTCTACCTGTAAGCGGGTATTCATTTCCATAAAGAAAAAGTCGTGGTTTTTATCTACCAAAAACTCAACCGTACCAGCGTTAACATAACCTACTGCCAACGCAGCTTTTACGGCAACCTCACCCATTTTGGCTCGAAGTTCATCGGTAATATAGTTGGAAGGTGCAATTTCAATCAGTTTTTGATTGCGGCGTTGAATGGAGCAATCACGCTCAAATAAATGTACACAGTTACCGTGTGAGTCTGCCAAAATCTGAAACTCAATATGGCGAGGCTCAACAATACATTTTTCCATGAATAACTCGCCATTGCCAAAGGCAGTCATGGCTTCATTGGTGGTTAATTCATAGTTTTCAATCACTTCAGCGTCAGTATCACAGCGGCGAATACCGCGGCCGCCACCGCCTGCAGCAGCTTTAAGCATGACAGGGTAACCCATGGCTTGTGCGGTTTCTACAGCTTCTTCCACACTGACCAATGAGGCTTCGGTACCTGGAATACAAGGCACACCAGCCGCTAGCATGGCCGTTCGGGCATTCGTTTTGCTACCCATATTTTCAATGGCTTCGGGCGAAGGGCCAATATAGGCGATGCCAGCATCAATAACAGCTTGAGCAAAATCAGGGTTTTCAGAAAGAAAGCCGTAACCTGGGTGAATAGCATCACACTTTGCTTTGATAGCAATATCCACGATACGGTGAATATTTAAGTAACTTTTGACAGGATCTGGGCCAATTAAAATGGCTTTGTCGGCTTTTTTAACGTGTAGGGCATGGCTGTCTGGCTCGGAAAACACAGCAACAGACTCAATGCCTAGCTCATTGCAAGCACGAATAATACGGATGGCACATTCGCCACGGTTAGCAATTAGGATGCGTTTAAACAACTGGCTTACTCCTTTTGATTCAAGCGAGGCATACTAGTGAAAACTTGCCTTTTGGGCAATTGTTAAATCGTGCTTTTTAAGTGTTTAGTAGTGGTATTTGTAGTGACAATGCTTGTAATTCTTGCATGCAGTGTTGGTGCGTTAAAGGGATTTCATCTAAAAACTGCATTTTGCCATCGCGGTGTGCTAATCGGGCAAAAATACCTAAAACTTTAATGTGGCGCTGTAAAGAAGTCAGGCGAACTGCACGATGCCAAGCCTCAAAGTCTTGAAAACTTGCTTTATATTTGTCGTTTAAGTTTGTAAAAAAGTGTTGGCTCCAATAGCGGCGTTCTGTTTCAGGGTAATCTTGATAACAATCGTATAATAAGGATGCCAAATCATAAGTAACTGGACCAATCACGGCATCCTGAAAGTCAATAATACCCAAAGGAAGCCCATCTTTGGGAACCATAAGGTTGCGACTATGGTAATCCAAATGTACAGCAGCTTGCGGTAAAGCATGAATTTCTGCGAGAAGAGGTTGTAGTGCATGATGAAAGCTTTGTCGCTGTTTAGAGGAGGGTGTTAATCCTTTGATATGTGGTAAATACCAATCTAAATATAAGTCACATTCTTGCTGCATACGTGTAATATCAAAATAAGGAAGCTCAAGCGTATTTGTGATGTTTTGTAAACGATGAAGTTGTTGCAAGGCATCTTTAAATAAAGGGGCAATATCATTGTTTTGTTTAAGGTAAATAGACCATGTCACATCACCAAAGTCTTCAAGCAGCAAAAAACCTTGGCTTTGATTACGCATAATGATTTGAGGTGCACGCAGTTGATTCTCGGCTAACCAGTCACAAATATGGATAAAAGGGGATATATCTTCTTTTTCAGGTGGTGCATCCATGAGTATATAGGTGTTGTCTGTGGTTAAAACACGAAAATAACGACGAAAAGATGCATCACCAGCAAGTTTTTTTATCTCAAAGTGAGAAAACTGTTTTGCTAACCATTGTTTTGCTTGTTCTAAACGTAAGTCACTCATTCTGTGACTAGGATACCCGTAACGTGAAACTTATTTTTGATTTGTTCTTTGGCTTGTAGTGCGTTTTCACGTTGCTCAAAAGGTAGTGTGAACACACGATAGCGAACACCTATATTGGCTAGGCTAACCTGTTGGATTTCAGCAGCAATATCTTCCTTTTGTAAAAGTTGCACGAAATTCTTTGCATCTTTCATTTGCTTAAATGATGCAACTTGAATGCGGTATTGTCGTATTGGTTTGCGCATTTCTTGCTCAATAATTGCATTTAAACGTTTTTCGGTTAGAGCAAGGTCAGTTTGTTGTTCATCAATAACAGGTTGTATCTTGGGTTGTGTGTGGTTGGAAGCTTCCTTAGGGCTAGCATTTAAAGGTTCTGGTGTAATGGACTGGTTGGGAAGCTCTGTGTAAAAAGTAAGCTCACCCAGTTGTGATGTTGTCGCTTCAGGTTGTTTGGCTTTGGCTGCCTCTTTTTTGAAAGCTTCAATTTTTTGCTGTTGTTTTTCTAACTTTTTCATCAGAGCTTCGTACTTCTGACCCTTATTGCTTTCTAAACCATGCTTTTCACCCATGAAAAAACCAACAGCAAAACATACAATAGCAAATATGACTGCTAACATAGCAATGAGAATGGTTTTAGACTGTGAAGGTGCAGATGAGCGCTCAGCATCATTGCTTTGGGGCTCACTATAAGCAAAGTCTTTATCAGCCATAGTTACATTTTCTCCGGCGCATCCACACCCAAGAGTGTCAATGCATTTTTAAGGACTTGTGCTGTAGCTTGCAGCATAAGTAACCGCGCTTGCATCAAGCTTTCATCGTCAATAATGACACGATTATGATGGTAGAAGCTATGGAAGGCTGCAGCCAATTGCATGGTGTATGTAGCAATGCGATAAGGCTCGCGGCGGGTGGCTGCAGTGTCTAACATTTCAGGGTAGGCAAGCAGCATTTTAACCAATTTTTGTGCTTCATCGCTAGTTAAAAGCGAAGTGTCCACTGTATCTGGGCTGCTAAGCTTAATACCTTCGCTTTCTGCTTTTCTAAGCACAGCGCAAATACGAGCATGCGCATATTGCACATAATACACAGGGTTTTCTGCATCTTTGGCTTTGGCTGCTTCCAAATCAAAATCGAATTGGCTTTCAATGCGGCGGGTCATAAAATTAAAGCGTACGGCATCTTTACCCACTTCTTTAACCACTTCGCTTAAAGTAACAAAGGTGCCAGCACGCTTACTCATTTTAAAGGGTACACCATCACGGGTAAGGTTTACCATTTGCACAAGTAATACTTCAGGTTGCTTTTCCAAGCCTGTTAAAGCTTTCATAGCAGATTGTACACGGGTGATATACCCACCATGATCTGCGCCCCAAATATCAATCATATGTTTAAAGCCACGCTCATATTTGTTGGCGTGGTAAGCAATGTCTGCAGCAAAATAAGTGGCAGTGCCATCTTGTTTCATCAAGGGTCTATCAACATCATCACCAAAATCAGTGGTGCGGAACAACCGTTGCTCTACAGGCTTATAATCGCTGACTTCTTTGCCTTTGGGTGGTGGAAGTGTGCCTGTGTAAATCAAACCATCAGCCTCAAGCTTTTCGATAAGCTCTAAAACTTTGCCAGACTCATGCAGTGTTTTTTCTGAAAAATACTGGTCAAATTCAATATCGATGTCTTGAAGGTCTTGACGAATCATAGCCATGTTCGCATCTACAGATAATATACCAATGGTTTTTAGGCGCGTGCTTTCATCCATGTTTTCAAAACTTGTATAACCTTGTTTGCTTAAGATTTCTTTAGCAATATCAACAATATAATCGCCTGGATAAGCTGAATCAGGGAAGGTGATGTCTAAGCCTTGTAATTCTTGCATGCGCAGCCAAACAGAGTTTGCCAACACGTCAATCTGAGTGCCTGCATCATTGATATAATATTCTTTGTGTACCTTATAGCCACGGGCATTGAGCAAGTTGGCAAGTGAGTCGCCAACAACCGCACCACGACCATGACCTACATGCATAGGCCCTGTTGGGTTGGCTGAAACAAATTCAAGGTTAATGGGCTCGCCTTGGCTATTATCTATGCAACCATAAGCTTTTCCTTGTTGCATAATGATTTTTAGAATATCCGTTTCACCACCAGCTTTAAGCTTGATGTTGATAAAACCAGGGCCTGCAATATCAGCACTTTCCACTTGTTCAGGAAATTGAACCTGTGCTAAAATGGTTTCGGCAACCTGACGCGGGTTTTGTTTCAATAGACCAGCCAAAGGCATGGCAATATTGACGGCATAATCACCATGTTCTTTTTGTTTGGGGCGGGTTAAGACCACAGTTGGGGCTTTGTTGGTATCAATACCAGTCAGTAAACTATCAACAGCTTGTTGCAAGGCTTGGCAAATTTGCTCTTTTAAAGGTGGTTGCAAGGAAAACTCCAGTGATTGAAAAGCAGGGTAGCTTATTTAGAACTTGTTTTTTCTGCAATACATTGCAGCGGGTGATTGTGTTTACGACTATAGCTTTCAACTTGCAAAGCTTTGCTTTCGGCGATGTCTTTGGGGTAAATGCCACATACGCCGCGACCTTGAACATGCACCTGCATAGTAATACGCTGGGCTTGCTCATCATCTTTACCAAAAAAACGCATTAATACACCTTCAACAAAATCCATAGGTGTGAAGTCGTCATTTAAGAGTACAACTTCATACATGGATGGCGATTTGATGTCCGTTTTATTTTCTAAAGTTTCAATTATTTGTTCTTGATCGGGTGTTTCAAAAGTAGGCATGTCGCAATGCTACAAAGCGGATAAAGTTATGCCAAGTGTAAAATGTTACATAGGTTCTATTTGCTTAAGTTCAGGGGGTACAATCATGATTTGATTTTGTATAGGAAAGTTGCCATTCTGGGCTTATGAATAGGTTGAATTATGTATTGCGTCCCCAGAATTCAAGGAGGTAAAAATACAAGATCTAACCTAAAAGCGTTAGATTCCTCTGTGAATAGAAGTTATGGTAAACAGCTTGATAATATTATTAAAGACATTACGCAGCAGTAAACGAAAAGGAATCCCATGAAATTTATAGAGCGCATAAAAGAAGTTGTTGGTTCGGAGCTATTGTTAAAAGATTTAATGAGTATTCCATCAATTGGTGTAAACGATGAAATGATAAGTAAAGAGGAAGAAATGTTGCCTCGCTCGCTATCCAATAACCATAGACTGCTTCTAAAAACATGGAATGGCATTGATTTAGATAGAGTTCGAGTTTATGGCATTGGAGAAACAGAAGAGTTTATAAAGCCATTAGGAAAAGAATATGAGGCATGGAAAGAAATTGTCGATGAAGTAGCTGCTAAAATGGGAGGAAAAGTTGTTTTATTTGCTGATGACCCAGCCGGCTTTATGTATTTTGAATTGGAAAGTGGGCCGATTATTCAGCTAGATACAGATGGCGGTTCCATGACAAAGGTTGCCGAGGACATGAGTGATTTTTTTCTCAATTACTTGTTTGGCGAAAGAGCCAATGAATATTCAGGTGATGATTGGCTACAAGAGCTGATTGATGCAAAAATTATTCCTGAGTGATTATAAGGAAAAAGGGGAAGTTCACTACCCTTTAATAGGCTAAAATGAGGTTAACCATATGTTGTATAAGGTTTATAAGGATGAAGGTGTAGAAAAAAGGGAAGCGGCCCCTTTTTTATATGAAGTTATCAAAAAAGGAAGGGAGTAGATTATTTTGGATATTGAGTTTTTGAATAACATTCAGAGCAGACTTGATACATATTATGAAACAGACCTTTCTAGTGAAGAGGAAGATTTTAAGATAAATTTTGCTATAAAAAATGACCTTTGCAATTTTATTATTCAGGCCAGTAATGAGTTGGAAAAAGGGTTGATTGATGATAGTGAGTATAATTTTTTCGTCAATTCAGCCCTAAATGTTTTGGCTAATAACACTGGATGCAAAGAGGATTTGATTATTTATGATAAGATAATTAGTCGGCTTGTACGAGGTGGACATCTATCTAAAGATGCTTTCAAAGGTGTTCTTAAAGAGTCTGCTGTTTCTAGGTGGTTATAAAATTCAGAGTTCGGGGGACAAGAGAGTTTGGAAGTTCAGGGGACATTAGTTCAGGGGACATAATATATAATTATTGACAGTTGAGTAGGGTTGGTTCAAATTTGTTGCATGGCACGCATGGCAAGAGTAGTTATCCCAAATATTCCTCACCATATCACCCAGCGCGGTGTGCGGCGCATGGACACATTTTTTGATGATGAGGATTATGAAATGTATTTGTCGTTGATGCGTGAGTGGTGCTTGTCATCAGGTGTTGAAATTTGGGCATATTGTTTGATGCCTAACCATGTTCATTTAATTGCTGTTCCGGAAGATGAAAAAGGACTTGCGCGAGGCATTGGCGAGGCGCACCGCCGCTACACTCGGTATATCAATTTCAAAAAAGGTTGGAAGGGTTATTTGTGGCAGGGTCGCTTTGCCTCGTTTCCGATGGATGAAGATTATCTTTTGGCATCAGTTCGTTATGTGGAATTAAACCCAGTACGAGCCAAGCTGGTGAAAAGGGCAGAGGATTATCGCTGGAGTAGCGCAAGGGCGCATCTTGACGGTAAGGATGATGGTTTGGTGAAGGTGAAGCCCATGCTCGACAGGGTTGATAACTGGATGGAGTTGTTAGCCAGTGGAGATCAGGCATTGTTTGATGAGCTTCGTATGCATGAGCGTACAGGCAGACCTTTGGGGCAGAGTGCTTTTATCGAACATTTGTCAAAGCTTACGGGGCGTATGCTTGGTAAGAAGAAGCCAGGCCCAAAGAAAAAGAGTGGATAATTATATATTGTGTCCCCAGAATTCCAGGGAAAGCTGCTGATAAATCTAGTGAAGGCTGGGCGCATAATCATGCCACAGGCGGGGGAGAGCAAAAGGTTATCGACCCAACAAAAACCAATGCTAAGGACATGTTGCAATGAAAGAAAAAGAACTAAGAGAACAAATAAGTCATAAAATTGATATGGTGCTAAGGCAATATAATATATCTGGAAGTAAAAAAGTTTATGCCCCGATATTATTAGAATTGAAAGAAAAACTTTTTTCAGGTAATAAAGAGTTGGAGGAAGAAGCCCTTAAAGGGATGAAAAGTTTATTGCTTACTATCAGGGCATGGGATGGTTATGATTATTCCAAAAATCCTGAGGATTTTATAGATGATTTTAATGACTTTGAGGAGTTCTATGTTTTTTTAGAGGGTTTTATTCAAGATGTTGAGAATTATGTAAAACTGGTAGGTAAAAAGGCTCCTGCAAACGGCACTCCTGACTCTGTAGATGTCATAGTTACAGGTGCTAGTCTATTACAAGGTAATAATAAATAATGAATAAAAAGCTGATTATTTCTGTTTTTAGCTTTATTGTGGTTTTTTTGTTGATATTCCCTGTGCATGCCGATTGTCAGGTTAATAAATGTTTCGAGCTAGCTTTCCTTCTTTCTTTTATTTTCTCATGGGCCAAAGCAAATGAGTATGATTTTTTAAGAGGAGGTGCTTTTTATGGATTGTACATATATGGAACAAAAATCAATCCTTTGAATAAAGATAGTTCTAGCCAGCATAAATTTTACCGATATTTTTGGTTCCTTTCTCTTATTTTAGCGGATATTGGAGTGATTTTTTATATCGTTAAGTTTAGCTGGCTTTTTAACTGATGAATGAGTTTATTCGATTATTAATGACGGCATTGCTTCTATTTGGAGCGATGCCGTTGTCGTATGCGAATATTCACATGAGCATGAGCACCAGTGGTGCGAGCAGGAATTATGATGACAGTTTACTAAATACACTCAATATGTGAGTTTGCTGCAATGGCTCGTTTACCTCGCCTTTTTATTCCCAGTTTCCCGTATCATATCACCGTAACTCCCCAATTTTCAGTTTTAAACCAGTTATAGCTTGGTCAGGTAAATGCTTATTTGTTTGACGTTTAAAAAGCGGCTTATAAAGTCGTGGTTAATTTTGTTAGGGGATTTTTCTACGTATGCGCGAATTTGAGAAAATTAAACGTCTTCCACCCTATGTTTTTGCACAGGTGAACCAATTGAAGATGGAGCTTCGCCGAGCCGATAAAGATATTATCGACTTTGGCATGGGCAACCCTGACCAAGCCACACCACAACATATTATTGATAAGCTTTGTGAAGCTGCGCAAGACGGGCGCAATCACAGGTATTCTGTATCCCGTGGTATTGATGGCCTGCGTAAAGCGGTGTGTGGCTGGTACAAGCGTAAGTTTGATGTGGATTTAGACCCCGAAACCGAAGCGATTGTTACCATTGGCTCTAAAGAAGGTTTGGCGCATTTGGCTGTGGCGATTACTAGCCCGGGCGATTTGATTTTATCACCCAACCCAGCATATCCGATTCATCCTTACGGCTTTATTATTGCAGGTGCAGATATTCGCCATGTGCCTATGGGACCAGATAGGGATTACTTTGCTGATATTGAAAAGGCAGTGAAAGATTCATGGCCGCGCCCTAAAATTATTATTGTAAACTTCCCATCCAACCCGACTGCACAAGTAGTGGACTTGGATTTTTATGTGAAGCTAGTGGATTTTGCACGTGAGAATGATTTAATTATTATTTCGGATATTGCTTATGCAGAAATTACTTTTGATGATTATGAGTGCCCATCAATTATGCAAGTTCCTGGTGCAAAAGATGTAGCAGTTGAGTTTTATTCTTTATCCAAAACATATAATATGCCCGGTTGGCGTATTGGATTTATGGTGGGCAACCGAGAGATTGTGGGAGCTTTGGGTAAGATTAAGTCCTATTTGGATTATGGTATGTTTCAACCCTTACAAATTGCTGCATGTGCGGCACTGAATGGTCCGCAAGATTGTGTGGAAGATATTCGCAGCATGTATCAATCCCGCCGTGATGTGTTGATTAAAGGTTTGCACAATATGGGTTGGATGGCGGAAAGCCCGAAAGCAACTATGTTTGTCTGGGCTGAAATTCCCGATGAATTTAAAGCCATGGGTTCGATTGAGTTTTCGAAAAAAATGTTGGTTGAAGCAGGGGTTGCAGTAAGCCCTGGTATTGGTTTTGGTGAGTATGGTGATAGCCATGTTCGCATTGCTTTGATTGAAAATGAACACAGAACACGCCAAGCATTGCGTGGTATCAAAAGTTTCTTAAACGCTGGAAGTGGAGTGTAAGATGAAAGAAGTTCGTGTAGGTATTTTAGGTTTAGGCACAGTCGGTTTAGGTACAGCTCGTATCTTGATTGAGCAACAAGCGTTGATGGCGAAGCGTTTGGGCAAAAATATTCGCTTGGTTGCGGCGGCAGATAGAGATTTAAGCCGAGACTTTGGTTTGGACTTGTCGGACGTGAAGTTGTATGATGATGCTACTGATTTGGTTGCCGCTTCTGATGTGGACTTGGTGGTGGAGTTGATTGGCGGATATGAGCCAGCGCGCACTTTTGTGGCCGCAGCACTTGAATCAGGAAAACATGTGGTGACTGCCAATAAAGCCTTGATTGCCAAACATGGTGAGGAATTATTTAAGCTTGCAGCAGATAACCATGTTGCACTTGGCTTTGAAGCAGCAGTGGGCGGCGGTATTCCTTGCCTCAAAGCATTAAGGGAAGGTGTGGCAGCGAATAATATTGAGTCCGTGTATGGTATTTTGAATGGTACATGCAACTTTATTCTCACCAAAATGGAAAATGAAGGTGCGGATTACGCTGATGTATTGAAAGAAGCGCAAGAGCTTGGTTATGCTGAAGCAGATCCAACCTTTGATGTGGAAGGCATTGATACAGCACATAAACTATCTATTTTAGCAGCCATGGCATTTGGCTCACATATTAAGTTTGATGAAGTCTTTACCGAAGGCATCAGTAAAATTGGTGCGGCTGATATTGAAGCTGTGCATGAACTTGGTTATCGCATTAAATTATTGGGTATTGCCAAACCGCATGGTGAACATGGTGAGGTTACACAAGTTGAAATGCGTGTTCACCCCACATTGGTGCCTTTATCCACACAAATTGCGCAAGTATCTGACTCTTACAATGCTGTGATGCTGTCTGGCGATTTTGTAGAACACACTGTTTATATCGGGCGTGGTGCTGGTGAGCGACCAACGGCATCGGCGGTTGTTGCTGATATTATGGATATTGCTCGCGTACTTCCTGATGGTGTTGAATTTTTGGCACCACCTATGGGTTATGTTGCCGCAGAGCGTAAACCTTTAGAAACATTGCCTATGGCTGATGTACAAAGTGAATACTATTTACGTATTATGGTGAAGGATAAACCGGGTGTGATTGCATCGGTAACCTCTATTCTAGCCGACCATCAAATCAGCTTGGAAGCTATGCAACAAAAAGAGCATGATGCGGGTGAAGTGGTGCCTGTCATGATGTTGACGCATGAAACGACTGAAGGAAACTTACAAGCAGCCATGAGTCGTATCACGGCATTGGCTTCTGTTGAAGACGAAGTGCTTATCTTACGTAAAGAGTCATTTGCAGCCTAATATTTTCCCTAGGCTAATGCTTTTTGCAGTGTAGCAGGAAGCTCAAGCTGATTGATAGCATTGATGATATTACGCTGCATACGTAATACTTCTTTTTGAATCAGTTGTTGGCTGTTTTTATTGTGTTGTAATTCAACACCTATGCGTGCTTCATCATTACTGCTTCCTGTCCAGCGAACCGTACCTTGCAAGGTAACAGGTTGGGTTCCCAGCGTGAGTTGGCATTCAATGTTGTCACCAATATTATATGGAGCTTGATTGATGCCATGCACATTAATGCCAATGCCACCAATAGATAAATCGTGTAGTCTGGCATGTAATTGACGTTTCTTACCCATGCGAATGGTGACGGGTATATGTTCTTCAACTTGAAGGTTAAGGTGTTTTCTACTTTCAGCATAAATGGGGAATGTTTTACCAATATGGAGCAAAATATAACCACCTTTAATGGCTTTAATACTTAAGCGTACCTGAATTTTTTCACCTTCACACACTGCAAATGCAGCGTGTTCACTGGGATGAATAGCAAATATTCGAGCAATATCTTCATTCATTTTTATTTTAATAGCATCACCTTCTTCACCAAGGAAAGTCGCAATGGTGCGTACAGTCAGCCCTAAGTGATAATTGCGTATGGCAATGCTTTTACTTTTTTTCCATGCCGCAATACTACTTTGTATTGTATCTTGGTAGCTTTTTTGCTCCAACGTGCTGTGAAGCATGCTGCGGTTACCTGTGTCAGCTTGTACTTGGGAAATATCATGTGTTTTTTGTACAGAAATATGTTCAAAATATTGGTCAGCAACCAAGAGTAAAGTGTCTTGAATTTGATTAAAATCATCGATAATTCGTTTGGCAGAAGAAAATTGTATTTCAACGGGTAATGTTTTGGCACTATCAAAGGCATATTGTAAGCGTTGTTGTTCACAGGCAGAAATACTTGATAAAAGGTGATGAATATGTGTGCCACTCTGCAATAGTTGACTAAGCACTTGTTCAAGGGAAGTGGCTACTTGTTCATGGCAAATATGCGCTGTTAAGTCATAGGTTGCTTGGGAGTCACCTAGTGTTTTGCTTAAGATACTATAATTCTTCTCAAATTGCAGTGGTTTATTATGTTTCTTCCCATGTTTCATGATGATAAAGCCTCATTTGATGCCAGTTTTAATACAATAAAACACATAGCAATAAATAAGCCATAATTTTTTAGTATTTTTTCCTAAAGTTTATATCTTGGTTGGCGATACTTATATTTACATCGTGATCAACCATGAATACTGCTTGTTTTGCAACACGGTTTTCTAGTGTTTTCACTATTAACACATATCGATTCTCCTTGAAGAGAAGTGCCATGTTTATTTGTGGCACTTTATTTGCTTGTACCCCTTTGAAACTGCAATTTATTTTAGCTTTAAAAGGGAGTGCGTATGTCAGGTTTGTTTTCAAATAGCTTTCAACGTCTTGGCGCAGCAGCAGCAGCGCGAGAAACATATCAAACAGTGATTTCAAGTAATATTGCCAATGCGGATACGCCGCATTTTAAGGCGGATAAACGCAATTTCTCAGACTTCTTTAAAAGTAAACTATCGGCATCACAGTCAGAGTCTTTAGCCGTAACCCAACGCAATCATATTCAAGACACAGCTAGTTCAGGTTTATCTTTAAGTGTGTTTAACCGCTCTGAAGATGAACAACGCATGGATGGCAATACGGTGGATGTTGAACATGAAATGGCGATGTTGGCTGAGAATCAATTGATGTATGAGCTCAATATGAAAATTATACAAGGTAGATTGAGTGGTATTAGTAATGCAATTAAAGAAGGAGGGCGCTAATGGCAAATGATTTATTTACTTCTATGCATATCAGCTCGGCTGGTATGGCTGCACAGCGGGCACGTATGGATGTGGTCTCTGAAAATATTGCAAACTCAGAATCAACGCGTACAGAAGAGGGCGGCCCTTACCGTAGAAGCCAAGTGGTGTTTGAAACGGTAGGCGTAAAATCTAATTTTAATAGTGTGTTTCGCGGGCATTTATCGGGTGGTGATAATACACCACAAAGTGTTCGCGTGACCGAGGTATCCAAAGATATGAGCCCATTTAATGAGGTTTATGATCCTACCCATCCTGATGCAGATGCCAACGGTATGGTCAAAATGCCGAATGTGAACACCATTAAAGAAATGGTGGATATGAATTCAGCAGCGCGAAGTTTTGAAGCCAATATTACAACCATGGATGCATCCAAACGTATGTTTCTTAAAGCTTTAGAGCTATTGCGTTAAGGCGAGGAGTTTAATGATGAATATTCAAGGTTATGGGCCATATAATGTCAAATCAAGCTTAGGTAATGACGCGACTAAGGTAGAATCAAGTGGTAAAGGGCAATTTGCAGAGGTACTCAAACAATATGCCAGTGATATGAATACGGATGTAAAGGCAGCAACAAAACAAGCTGAACATTTAGCCGTTACAGGTGAAGGTAATATGTCTGAGACGTTGATAGCCATGAAACAAGCCAACTTATCCTTTCAATTGATGCTGTCGGCAAGAAATAAAATGATGGATGCATATCGTGAAGTCATCCGTATGCAAGTGTAGTTGATGTTGCTTAAAAGCTTCCATTCCTGCGTTATTTATTTTGCTAATAGCGCTGCTATAAGCGGCAACGCATGCCTTGGACTAAAAGCTTTTAAACAACATCAAAGTTCTCACTGAAATAAGAAAAGAATCATGAAGGGGAAAAGAAATGGCTGAAGGACTGACTCCAAGCAATAATCCAAATGCAGTAATGGCAGGACAGCAAGAGGTTCTCACAGGTCAAGTGGCTGGTGAAGCACCAATATCTCAGGTTCAACATGTATTGATAAAAAACCGCCGTGCTATTTTATTTATGGCTGCTGCATTGATGTTTGCTGGTTTTGTGGGTTTGATGCTTTGGTCTTCAGAAAGCCCATACCGCACAGTGTATTCTGGTATGGATGAAAAAGATGCTGCTGCCATTGTAGAATTATTACAAAAGGAAAAGATACCTTATAAATTGCAAGGTTCGGGTACGGTGCTTGTGCCTGAAAATCAAGTGTATGCCGTGCGTTTGAAGCTAGCCAGTGAAGATATGATGCCAGGTAATGGCGAAGGTTTTGAAATTTTTGACCGAGCCAATGAATTTGGTGTGAGTGATTTCACACAAAAGGTAAATTTGCAGCGTGCTATGCAAGTGGAGTTAGCACGCACGATTGAAGTATTACCTATTGTTTCGGCTGCGCGGGTGCATTTGGTGTTACCCAAAGCGTCTGCATTTGCAGAGCGTGATAGAAAAGCCTCTGCGGCGGTGATGTTAAAACTTACGGGCAATAAAAAACTTAGCCCACAATCTGTAAACGCAATTCAAAACTTGGTTGCATCAGCAGTAGCTGAATTGGATAAGAGTAATGTGACGATTGTAGATGCATCGGGTAATATGTTATCGGCTATGGATGAACAACAACCCGCAGGTGAAGGGCAGGGCATGTTGGATTATCAAGCTAAGCTTGAGCAGGGTTATGAGGTGCGTTTAACCAGCATGCTGGAGCAAATTGTTGGTTCGGGGCAAGCGATTGTTCGTGTAACGACAGACATTAATCGTGAACAAGTAGAAAGCAATGCACAAATTTTCAACCCTGATGAACAAGTGTTGCGCAGCTCTAAAACAGTGAAAGAGAGTCGTAAAGCTGTGGATGCTGTGGCAATGGGTGTGCCCGGTATGACATCAAATAACCCTGATTCTGTGAATCCTGATGGTTCTCTGGCAACGCAAAGCCCACCATCTGAAGAAGCTACACGAAATGAAAATACAGCGAATTATGAAATCAGCAGTCGCACAGAGCATCGCATTATACCTTTTGGTACGATTGAAAAGGTATCCATTGCTGTCATTGTGGGAGGTAGCTACAAAGAAGGTGAAAATGGTGATAAAACATTCGTGCCGCGCAGCGATGAAGAGTTAAGAACGATTAAAACTTTGGTACAAAATGCCGTTGGTTTTAATGAAGATAGAGGTGATTCTGTAGAAGTACAAAGTATGCCTTTGATGGATTTATCCAGTGCTTCTGCTGTGGATATGGAAGGTGTGGTAGATAAAACATTTTATTTGGAATTGATGCGTTATGGCTTAGCTATGCTTGCTTTGATTTTGGTTGCCTTTTTTATCATGAAACCACTTGCTAAGCGTATATCGGAAAGCAAAAAAGCAGAGGAGTTGAATGCTTTGGGTTTGGATGCCAATGGTGTATCAATTGCAGGGGTAGAATCAGAGCATGTTGCACAGATGAATAAAGCACGGCGTGCGGTGTTGAATAACCCTGATAGAGCCAGTCGTGTAGTTCATGAGTGGGTGAGCTCTGTATGACTGATAAAATCAAAGAACTTAAAGGTGAGGATAAGGCTGCTATTTTATTGTATGCCATAGGTCCTGAGGCTGCGACACCCATTATCCAAGATTTGGATGATCAAACACTGGCAAGAATCAGTCGTAAAATGTCAGAACTTGGGCGCATTGATACCGATGTTTTACAAGCTGTGTTGGATGAATATTTGGAAGTACATGAATCCAGTGACCCGCTTTTATACAGCTCTCAAAAAGATGTGATGCAGCTTTTAGAGCATGCCGTAGATCAAGAAAAAGCCAAAGAAATTATTGAATATTTAGAAAAACCAAGGCAGCTCACGGTTTGGGAAAAATTGTCACGTATTAATCCAACTATGATTGTGTCGTTTATTGAAACTGAGCATCCACAAACGATTGCTTTAATCTTGAGTAAGATTCCAGCAGATGTTGCCAGCCAAGTGATTGCCGAGCTTCCTGAAGAAATGCAAATATCTGTGGTACTGCGCATGTCTAAAATTGAATCCGTACCATCGGAGTTGGTGCGTGATATTGAAGAAACACTTGAACGAGAAATGGCAGAATCTACAGGTAGCGGAGGTATTAGCTTTGATGGCATGGTGAGCTTGGTTGAGATTCTTAAAACATTGGATAAAGATATTTCTAAACCTTTGCTTGAACGCCTAGAAAGTAAAGATGAAGAGTTGTTTTCACAAGTGGATAAATTGTTACTTATCTTTGAAGATTTGTTGGCCTTATCTGCCAAAGATATTCAAACCTTACTCAAACATATTTCATCTGATGATTTGGTCAAAGCGCTTAAAGGTGCACCCGATGAATTGGCAGAAAGTTTCTTTAGTAATATGTCGCAACGTGCAGCAGAGATTATGCGTGAAGATATGCAAGTGATGGGACCATTAAAACTAGCGGATGTAGAGGAAGCGCAACAAAATATTTTGCAGGTGGTGCGCAAGCTTGATGATGAAGGTGCTATATCATTAAGTAGTGATGATATGGTGTAACGATGGCTTTAGAACCCTTACCTACAGCTACAATGGCTGAACAAAACCCACAAGAAAAAACGCTTTTCCCTTATGCTGATTTTAATACATCAGCACCTGCAAATGATACAGCAGGGAGCCAACAACACACACAAGCACAAGCTATGCAACCTTTGATACAACAACCAAGCACGGCTTTGTCAGAAGAAAAACAACGCATGGATGAGCTGGAGAAAATGCTTAGTGAGGCACAAAGTCGGGCTGCGGTGATTGAGCAGGAAGCTTATGATAAAGCGTATGCTGCAGGTGAGAAGTCTGGTTTGGCATTGGGTGAAAAGCGTGCTGAACAAATCATTGAAAGCATGCAACTTGTTTTACAGCATGCAGAGCAAGAGTTGGCTAACCTACAACAACAATCGGTCAATACCGTGATGGATATAACCTCTACGGTGATTGAATATGTGATGGGTGTTGAGCATATTGATTTAGGGCAAACTTTAGAAACTTCAATCAATCAAGCGATGACAGAATTGTTACCCAGTGCTGAATCTCGTGTGGTGTTGCTTGTTCACCCACAAGATTTGACCATGTTTAAAAAAATGACATCACTTAGCGATAACGTTCACTTTCAAACAGGGCAAGATATTCCAGCAGGAACATGTCGATTAATGACTGCCGAACAAGATGCCTTGATTGACCCCAAACAAAGCTTGGATAAAGCATTAAAACATGTGCGTCAACAATTGATGCCCCATGCTTGATTCTGCTTTGTGGGATAAGCAACAACGCCAGCAGGTGTTGGATGGTTTGAAATACCAGTCATCCACATCTATTCGTGGACGCGTATTTAAAGTGTTAGGCCCTATGATTGAAGCCACAGGCATGAAACGAAGCATTGGCGAAGCTTGTGATATTTTAACGGCATCAGGACATGCTATTGAAGCTGAGATTGTTGGTTTTCGTGATGATAAAACCTTGATGATGCCCGTGGGTTCCACGCGAGGCATAGCTCCCGGTGACGCTGTTGCACCACGCCATGCTTACCCATCTGTGCAGGTGGATGAACAACTTTTAGGTAAGGTGCTCAATGCATTGGGCGAACCTTTGGATGGAGCACCTTTAAGCAGCTATGGTGCATCATATTCTTTGTATGGTGAAAAGCTTAACCCCATGAAACGGCAGCTGATTCAAAAACCTATGGAACTTGGTGTACGTATGATGGATGCTTGTTTACCCATGGGGTTTGGGCAACGCTTGGGCTTGTTTGCAGGGCCTGGTGTGGGTAAAAGTATGTTGATGGGCATGTTGGCGCGTAATTCCGATGCGGAAATCAACGTGATTGCTTTGGTGGGTGAACGTAACCGAGAAGTCCGTGAATTTATTGATTATTCATTGGGTGAAGAAGCCTTGAAACGCACCATTGTGGTGGTAGCAACATCGGATATGCCACCTGTGCTTAGGGTGCGCTCGGCATTGATGGCGACCACTATTGCTGAGGTGTTTCGCGCTCAAGGCAAACAAGTTTTATTGATGATGGATAGTTTAACACGGTTTGCCCAAGCCCAGCGTGAAATTGGCTTGATGCTGGGTGAGCCGCCTGCAAGCAAAGGTTTTACACCATCATGTTTTACCATGATGGCAGATTTATTAGAGCGTGCTGGCCCTGGTGAGAATCAGGGTAGTATCAGTGCTTTTTATACAGTATTGGTTGAAGGTGAAGATTTGAATGCAGACCCTGTGGCAGATTCTGCGATGTCAGTATTGGATGGGCATATTGTGTTAGAGAGAAAATATGCCGAACGTGGTCATTACCCGGCAATTAACCTATTGCGTAGTATCAGTCGTTTAGAAAATCAGCTTAGTCCTCCCGAAGTATTAAAAGCGGCACGCGCCTTGCGTAAAGAAGTATCAGCGTATGAGCATATGGAGGATATGATTAAAATGGGTGCATATGAACAGGGTAGCAATCCAGAGCTTGATAGTATTATTCAACATATGCCAGCGATTGAGAAGTTTTTACAGCAAGGTATGCATGAGGCATGCAGTAGAGAAAGTGCAGAGCAAATGATTATACAATTGATTCAAAATAAACCGCACGCCACTGCGCAACAGGTTAAACAGTCACAGATTCAGCAGGTTGGGCAGCAGCCTGAATCACAAGGCTTTTGATGATGACACGCTCACCACACCAACTTCTAACACAAGTCTCAGAACATAAGCGGGATAAAGAAAGTGATATTCTCAAGCAGCTTACGGATTATCGCATTGAGCTTAAAGCAAAAATGAATGATGCCATTCAAATGCGGGCAACATTAGAAGCCCAACGTGTAAGCAATATGGAGCATGGTGCACAAGCAACAGAGCTGTTGATGTTGGAGCAGGCAACCCAAGAGCAACGTTTACGCATTTATGAAGTGAGCTGTGAAATTGCTGCTTTGGATAAAGCTATTGAAGAGCAGCGCAAGAAATGGTCTGAGCAGCACAAAAAGTGTAAAGCACATGAAACTATGGCACACAAATATGCACATGCAATCCAGCGTAAACAAGAACAAACACAGCAAAATATTTTGGATGATCAGTATTCAGCTAAAATGTTTGGCAACCGTACAGAGGTAGTATGATGGGTCGTTTGAATATGAATAAAATCGTGATGATGAGTTTGATGGTGGTGATTACAGTATTGGGTTTAGGTAAAATAAGCTTATCGTTTTTACAGCAAGAACAAGTGCTTATTGCAACGACTACGCCAATAGAAATGGAGAAGACCAATGAAGTTGAAATAGATAAGGCTAGCATCGCTAAGAAAGCGGATGTGGAAAGTTGGGCAACTCAATTTATCAATCAAGATATAATTCCTTCGGTAGAAGCTGCCGAGCAAATGACACTTAAAGAAGAGCGCAATATACCACAACAAGATAGCAGTAATCTTTTGGCTTTGCGTGAGCAGAAAAAAGATTTAAGTGAACGTGAAAAGGCATTGGCAGAGCGAGAAGCTATTATCCAAGAAGCTGAGCAGCGCGCACAAGATAAAATTAAAGAACTATTACAGCTTGAAGCGCGGATTCAAACAATGTTGGCAGAAGAGCAAAGCATTAAAGATAAAAAAATCAAGCGTTTAACGGCAGTATATGAAGGCATGAAAGCAGATCGTGCTGCCCCCGTTATTGCGCAAATGGATTTAGCGATTGTGGTTAAAATCTTTTCGCGTATGAGTGAAAAACAAGTGGGTAAAATCTTATCTTTCTTGAATCCCAAACAAGCTGTAGTTATCAGTCAGGCGCTTACAGAACGTATTGCATCTGTAAAATAGGTATTATTTATTGTTCCAATAGCGTTGCATTTCAATGTATAAAAATGATGCAGACCATGTAATCAATACAAGCCCTGTAACCGCTTCAATACCAACTAAGAATCGTAATTCACCATGTGGCTCAATATCTCCAAAGCCCAGAGTGGTGAAGGTAGTAAATGAGAAGTAAGCGGCATCAATAAGGCTGCCGTTGTAATTGCCCTCTAGGGAGCCCCAGCTTTTATCGTTGTGCATATAATAGTAGGCAAGGGCGAATATCCAAATTTCAGTGACATGAGCCAATAAAGTACCGAAAATGCCTAAGACAATTCTAAAGCGATAGCGAAGGGTACATTTGGGTATAAATCTGGTCATTTGATACAAAAATTCGTAGTGCAGCATCACAACAATGGCAACCACAAACGCATTAAAGAAAAAGCCGATAATCATTGAATCACTCCATGGGGTAGCACAAGTGCATCACGAATTTGCATATAAGCAATTAAAAACTCAATCATCATGCGCCAAACCATTTCAATCAATAATAATATCGCAGTAAATATTGTAATCAAGAGCATACGTTGCTTCCAGTTCAGAGATGACCATACAAGCTTTTTGATATGGTCATGACCTTGTCTGAATAATTGAAGTTTTTGACATATTTTTTTGCTAAAATGCCAAACCAACAAGGGAAGAATAAATGCGCCTATATTATACATGACGATGAGTATGTAGCCGCTAATAAAACTTTGAAAGGTAAGGAAGTCTAACATTTAAATCCTTGTTCTTGATGAATAAACATATTGCATTGTGGCTCTAACTCTATTTTTGGCAAGCGTCATTAGGTTTTATGGTGTTTGTATAGTTTCAGCTTTGCTTAAAGTCAGTTAGTTTAGCCCGATGTTCACCTATTTACCCCAAGACTTGGAAAAATCGATTATATTTGAAGATTCACGGTTTGTTTTTTTGAATAAACCTGCGGGTTTGGCGGTACATGGCGTGATTCAAAATGCAGAGAAGGGTGATAGCCTTGGTGTGATAGAGTTGTTGAGGCAAGCCAGACCTTCCGCGCCATATTTGGAGCTTGCCCACCGCTTGGATAAACCCACATCGGGCGTGTTGGTCATTGCCAAGCGCAAAAGCGCATTAAGAGCTTTTCAAAAGCAGCAAGAGAGTAGGGGTGTGGACAAACATTATTTGGCGCTGGTCAAGGGTAAGTGGCTGGTTAGCCATAAAAAAGTGGATGCACCGCTTTTGAAGACTACAGCCCAAGATGGCAAGTGGTCAGTGCAAGTGGATAAGCAAAGGGGAAAACGAGCCGTATCTTATTTCTCACCCGTAAAAGTCCATGAAGATAGTTCGTTAGTTCGCATTAAAATCATCACAGGGCGCACCCATCAAATCAGGGTGCATGCCAGCCATATTGGCTTTCCCATTGCAGGGGATGATATATATGGCGATAAAGCGTTTAATCAAAGCAAGCAATATAGTCGTTTAATGCTTCATGCTGAATCTATCAAGTTCTCTTTACCTGATATTGCAGATTATGATATTCAAGCACCTTGTCAGGATTTTAACCTTTACAAATAATCCGTTTTAACTTTCTTCAACCGCCATAGCTGCCATTTTCATGGTGCCTTCAAATGATTTTGCGCCTGCAATAAATAAACCATTATGGCAGAACATGGCATCATCAATGCCAGTCACATCTTGCAGGGCTTTATCCGATAAACCTGCCCAACTTTTCGGTAACTCTTTCCTATTTTCAAATGTGCCCAATTCCGCAGGTACAGTTTGAATACGCCATTCACCTGTTTGCGATGGATACACCACAAACAATGCTTCATCGGACATATTTACCACCGTTTTTTTCCAAGGTGTATATTGCTCCAATACAATCACTCTTGGGTCTTTTGCATTCTCAATAGCTTTAGCCACGATTGCCTTGGCATCCAAGCCGCCTTTGGCTGTGGCAATAAAGCGCGTTAAGATGCGCGATGCAAATTCAACGGCTTCATCAAAGCATTCATCTACGTGTTTATCTTCCTGCCAAGTCGGGTTAAACATACCAATGGTTTGGCTAAGGCTAATGCCTTCTTGTACACCCGATACATGCCCGCAATCAATAGCATCAATGGTAGACACCAAGCCAGCATCCAATGCATTGGCAAGCTCTTGATTTCCTTCACACATTTCTAAGCCGTATTTCTGCCAAATAATGCCAAATGAAGAGTAGGGGATGCCGTTTTCACGCTCACCAGCACCACCACGTTGATGATGGTCAAATCTATCCGTTTCAGGGTCGTATTCACCGCCTACATCGACAACAATATCCGCCTTGGCGATAAGCTCTAAATCACGGGTGCGAATCAGCTTGAAAGAAGGCAATATATGCTTAAACACCGCGATGCTAAACACATCATCTGCGTGAAAATTGCCGTTGTGCGTTGCTATTGTTTTTGTATTCATTTGTTTTTATTAACCATGTGATAAAGAGATAGTAAGCTGTTTTGTAGTGTATAATATATTGATGTGCAGACTTTATACCAAGCCAACAAAAATAGTATATTTTAATGCTTAGCGGATTTGTTGAGCCACAACATCACCAAGGTGTATATAGGTTTCAATGCCTGCTTTGGTATTTTCCAATATATCCGTAGAAGGTATCCATTTACCTTTTTCACCACACAATACCACCGTGCTACCACCAAAAAGGAAATAACCTTTTTCATCACCTTTTTTGAATGGTTTGGATTCATCAAAAGTTTGCACGATTTTACCCACGCAAGTCGCGCCCACTTCGATATAGGCAAGCTTGCCAAAGTGTTCTGTATCTAAGATGCTCACGCGTCTTTCATTTTTGATAAAAATATCCTGCCTGTATTTCAAAGCCAGTGGGTTCACCGAATGTAAATCGCCAGCAATGGTATAGGATTTCAGGGTTTTGCCATCATCGGGATAGTGATAGCGGTGATAATCCACAGGGCATAATCGTGCAATCATCAGAGGTCCACCAATGAAATCTTGGGCTAGTTTCGCATCACCAATCAAATCAACAGCCCGCAGCATAGAGCCTTTGACGGGAATATTAAGCTCATCGCTCATGCTTTCATGGCCAAAGTATCGCGCTTCAGCAAAAGCGCCCATTTCATGTTCGTTGCTGGTGAAAGTTCTTTGCCCATCTTTAAACTTACGGATAAAAAACTCATTGAAGGATTGATAAGATGTTTCAATCGAATGGTCTTGCAGAGAGCCTTTTTCATATTGCTCAATGTCAATATGAAAGTTTTTGATAAATGGGGCGACTTTTTGCGCAGATTTCGCGCTATCTTGTGCTTTGCCATAGCGCCTACTAAACATTTTACTGGCAATAAAAGGCCCCAATAGCCGACCGATAGGGTTGCCATAAGCAAACTTCACCATGCCGTCACCATAGACTTTTTCAATGTCCATTTTGTTTTCATAGCGGTTAAATATTTGAATTTCAAAGCCTTGGCTCATGGTCGGGTATTCCTTATTCTTCTTATGCTTAGGTGGATGGTATCATGTGAATCAAAGTGAGCAAAGCATGATGGTCAGGATGGATATTTATGCTTCCCAAATTAGACCACAAGAAGCAAGACATGAGTCCCCCCTAAGCTTCCTCCTCCTTAATAACTATGTTCTCATTCTTTGCCATTAAGTGAATCAAATCCAACGTAGCCTTACAATCACCCAGCGCATTATGGCAACCACTTGGAAGCTTTACGAATCTTGTAGCAGGCTCCAAATATGCTTTAAAGACCCTCATAGCACATTCCCATGTGCTATCTAGGTTTGGTAATTTGTGAAGTTTGCATGTGTTATTAAATATCTTACTATCAAACCGTGAATTGTAGGTTACAATGATTTTATCATGCAGTATATCCACAATTTTCGGATACTCTTTGGCAAAGCTGGGACAGCGCCTAACATTTGTATTCGTAATACCATGAATATTCATCGCTCGACGTGGAATTGGGTACAAAGGCTTGAACCTCTGCTCGTAAAGAGGTTCACCTTTAAGCGTAATAATCGCAAGTTCAATTATTTCAGCTTCAGGGTATCGTTGAAAGCCTTCTATTAGACCTGTTGTTTCCGTATCGAGGATAACTACATTAGGCAACTCTAAAATGTACCTTGCCCATTCAATAGCTCCTATACGATCATATACACGTGGTGGTCGCTTTAACCAATTTAAATGGATTTTTCTAGGGGAAAGTAACTTTTTGGTGATTAACCAATTTACATCAAGTTCGTAATCAATGCCAAGTTTGCTCGTCCATTCGTGATGCGCTTTCTTTAGGTGATTAGCTAACTGTCGATCAGACCAATTATTCACTTTTTTAAGATGCTGTCTAGCTGCTTCTCCAATCCCAACCTTATTTGCACGTCCAATATGAATTGAATTATGGCAATCTTCACATGCTACTTTAAATCCAGTAAGAATTTGACGGCATTTCTCAATATTGAAGTCCCATAGTTCGTGTAAGTGGAGGTTTTCTTGGAATTGTCTCTCACAGTATTCACAAGTAATGGGTTCAGGAGGGTCAGGAAAATTACTGTAGGGGTCATATATCGCACCGAACTGTTGGCGAAGGAAGTCCCAACTGTTTTCTGATACAATAGCTCGGACATTTTTTCCCCATGATTGAGGAGGAAGCATACTTACTTCCAACTTGTGCGCTTTAATTTTATTCTTTTTAGCTGTTTTGTTTGATGGTTTTGCTTCAATTGCATGATTATTAGTTTTATTCAAAGCATTTTTTTTATGTTTTTCTTGGGCTATTTCAGATAGGGTATGAAGTTGAATTAATGAAACCTTTCGTATATATATCCTTTGATTTTTTACTCATGTTTTGATTCCAAGTCCACGTAAAGCTTTAACTTTATCCCTTACAACTCGCCAGTTTTGAATTTTGAAGGCACGCTGCTTAATTATCATAATACCCTGCTTATAGTCATTGATATAAAGAGAATATAGTGTGGAAAGTAGTGATGTGCAAACATTTGAGTATAAAAAAATCCTCATGTTGGGGCATGAAGCTTTTTATATTTTGATAGTTGCTTGGCTTGCTTATAAAGCTTCGAGCTTAACCTTTGAAGCTTCAAGCTCTGAAAGCTTGGCTTCAAGCTCTGCCAAATCAGCACGGGCTTTAGTGACTACAGCTTCTGGTGCGCTGGCAACAAACTTATCATTGTTTAACCTACCTTTAAGCCCGCCCATTTCTTTTTCGATTTTTTCCATGTTTTTCGCAACACGGGTTAATTCTTCAGCTACGTTTACAAGACCTGCAAGCGGCAAGAAGATTTTAAGCTCTGAAAGCGGGGCAAGGGCAGCATTTTCTACTTCTGCATTGGCATCAAGCCAAACAATGCTTTCCAGTTTGGCAAGGCTCATGAGTAACTTTTCTTGCGGTGCAAGGGCTGCTTTGAGTTCGTTAGATACTGCAAAGTGGGCTTCGATTTTTTTGCCCGGAGATACATTCATCTCACCACGAATCGAGCGAATCGCATTCACAATATCCATGATGCGTTGCATGTTGGTCACAGCATCAGCATCGGTGAAATAATCGGTGTGCCATTCGTCTGTGACCAAACGAGCGTCATCGCCATGTAATTCTTGGAAGATTTGCTCGGTGATAAATGGGCAAATCGGGTGCAACAAACGCAACCAACCATCCAGTGCCGTGAGCATAACGATTTGCGTTTCGCGTTTATCTTCTGCATCGCCTTTGTAGAGCGAGGTTTTGGCGGCTTCCACATACCAATCGCAATATGTGCCCCAAATGAAGCTATAAAGCGTGCCTGCGGCTTCATTAAAGCGGTATTCTTCCAAAGCTTTGTGCACATCTTTGGCGCATGTGTTCAATTCGGATAAAATCCAACGGTTCACATCATTCTTAGGCTGAATGCTGTTATCAGGCTTGGCATCTTCACGATTCATAAACACAAAACGCGATGCATTCCAGATTTTATTCATGAAATTGCGGTTGGATTCAATGCGTTTCACATCCAATTTTACATCACGACCGGGTGTTGCCATGTGTGCCAAGGTAAAGCGCAAAGCATCCGCGCCATAGGCTTCAATCATTTCCAGTGGGTCAACCACATTACCCTTGGATTTGGACATTTTCTGACCATCTTTATCACGAATCAGGGCATGGATATAAATATCTTTAAACGGCTCTTTGCCTGTAAACTTCTTGCCCATCATAATCATGCGGGCAACCCAGAAGAAGATAATATCAAAGCCAGTCACCAACACATTGGTGGGGTAGAACTTCGCCATATCTTGGCTATCGGTTTTACCATCCCAACCTAGCGTTGAGAAAGGCCATAAGCCTGATGAAAACCAAGTGTCCAATACATCTTCATCTTGTTTGAT
>JALWRX010000026.1 GCA_027080505.1 Ghiorsea sp. | reverse complement strand
CCATGTTTACCTTACTGATTATATTCAGTTTAAGTGCGTTGTGGCTAGTGCAACGCACCTTTACATTAAGTATCAATAGCCCTAAACAACTGTGGAGCAACCTACGCAGTGGTAACAAAAAACGCCGCGAACTGCGCTTGCAAGAAGCTTTGGATACTTGGATTGATGAAGGCGAAGGACATAGCCAAAAACTACTCAAACGCAGCAAAGGTATTGTTCCACAATGGTTGCATGATGCGCTCATGATTTGGTGGGATAAACCTGAAAATCATGCGCCAATCCATGATGAAAAAGACAAACCACACATCATTGCGCTTAAAGCACGCTTGGCAACAGAACCTAATCAAACCCATCTAAGTTTAGAGCAAAGGCAACAGTATTTGGATACATGGTTGATGGTGCACCCTGGTGCATCACTTGCCCTTGAGCGCAAAGCAGCCTTACTGGGTGAGCGTGGTGAATATGCCGAGCAAGTAGCTTTGCTGGAAGACTTGTTTCAACGTAAAAAACAAGTGCAACACATCAGACCCCAACTGGCTACAGCACTGCGTCACCTTGCAGAGCAAGATAGTGAAAATGCACTGGCTTACTTGCGCAAGTCCAATCGTATCAACCCAACTGATGTGAAAACACTGATGAACTTGGCCCAAACATTACAAACATCGGGTGATACCCAAACTGCCTACCGTTTGTTGTTGGACTATCTTGCCCAACATGATGATATGCAAGTGGCAAAAGCACTGTTACCCATGCTGGAAAGCGATGCATTAAAACATTTCAAGCAAGTTGACAAAGCCGTTTACCAAAAGACTACCGCTGGTACTTGGCTGCGTATGCAGCTTGCGCACAAAGCGGGTTTAAGCGGTATTGCGGATGATAGTTTGTATGGTTTATTGGAAAACCATGAAAGTGCTGAACTGTGGCAACTGCGTGGTGATTGGTATGCCGAGAAAGGACAATGGCAACAAGCGGCAGAGGCATATCAAAAAGCCAACAAGCTACACTGACTTATTTGAGAACAGCCTCAAAAAGCGGCAAATCTTCAGCAACATTATGCCCTGTACGTTTGGATTCGCGGTTAGCTGCCGCAATATCAGCCAAAGAAACTGCGGCATAAGGTTTACACGTTTTTCGTTTTTTACAGCTACAAGCCACACACGCTACAAGCTCAATTTTAAAGCCATGTGTCATGCTTTTCCGTGTACACCAAAGTGATTTCATACAGCAAAACTAGCAGCCAAGTATCATCTTGCAATACGAGTGATGGCTTGAAGTATTGAGCATCTTAAAAAATAACTAGGAGTCTGTTAGACTTAAACGACTGTAGCGAAAACTCATGGGGTTGAGGCGAATAGCACCGCTATTCAACGACTAGTACAGGTAAAAAACGACCAATATCCAAGATTTTGCAGCCAGTTGCTTTAAGCCTGACAGACTTCTAGCCTTCGCCAATGAATATCCAAGAAGCAAACCAATATTTAGCCCCCAATTATGGACGGTTCCCCATCACACTTGTCAAAGGGCAAGGCTCTCGCGTGTGGGATGATACAGGTAAATCCTATTTGGATTTTGTCGCAGGTATTGCGGTCAACACCTTAGGGCATGCGCACCCAGCCATGATTCAAACCATAAGCGAACAAGCTGCTACCATGTTGCATTGCTCAAACTTGTATTTTAATCCGCAGCAAAATGAACTGGCAAAAAAACTGGTTGAACTTTCAGGCTTAGATAAAGTGTTTTTCTGCAATTCAGGTGCCGAAGCCAATGAAGCTGCCATTAAAATTGTGCGTAAATATTTCCACGATCAAGGCAAAGAGAAATATACAGTGATTACGGC
>JALWRX010000025.1 GCA_027080505.1 Ghiorsea sp. | reverse complement strand
TTTCTACAGTACAGCATGATTCTGCGTGGCTTGCCGATCATATGCTGGAATATTTGAGGCAGTCGGTACAAGTACAAGCAGATATGCTGCTGGTAGGTGACTTGGCGATGATGATTGAAGCCATGCCAGGTTGTGATGATGAACATTGGTTTAAAGCTGTAGAAACCATGGCAAAAATTAGCAATAAAGCTTTGGAACAGGATAAACCAGAGGAAATTTTAAAAGTGTTTGCGGATTTGGGCTGCCAAGTGGTTGGTCAAGATGACTATCACTATGCCTGTTCTTGTTCTAAAGAGACCATGATGCAAGCATTGGTTGGTGTTGCTGAAGAAGATTTAGCAGAGCTTGCAGATGAGGCAGGTGATGTGACACTGTCATGTCAATATTGTAATAACCATGTTAAAGTAAACATAGGAACGGATGAAGATACATGCGATTAAGCCAAGAATTTAGAAACCAATATATCCAACATGAAATGCGTACACACGGGCGGAAAAATGGCTTTGTAACCACAGGACAAGAAGCACGCTTACTTAAATGGCTGCCTGTGATTGGTTTGCCTAAGGATAAAACATTGGCTATGGCAGGTATCCCTGATGAGTCTCCCATTGTTATGGAAATTGGGTTTGGTAATGGTGACTTTTTGGTGCATTTGGCATCCAAACATCCTGATTGGGCATTGCTTGGTGTTGAAATTTATTTGCCTGGTGTGGCTAAAGCTGTAGGGCGCTTGGAAGATGCAGGGTTTATTGAGCGCACACGCATTACCCAGCTACCTGCACAGTTTGTATTGGAAAACCAAGTGGCAGAAAATCAATTACATGGTGTGTTTATCAACCACCCAGACCCTTGGCCTAAAGCACGCCACCATAAACGTAGAATTATTCAAAAAGATTTTGCCAAGTTGTTGGTAACACGTGTGGAAAGTGGCGGTTTTATCAAATTAGCAACAGACAAACCTGATTTGGCATTGTGGATGCAAGATATCTTGGATAACACTGAAGGTTTAGCCAATGTGGCGGGCAAAGGTGGTTTTGTTGAGCGGGATGAAGACAGACCACATACCAAATTTGAGCAGCGTGGTATCAAAGAAGGACGTGTCAGTCAGTTTTTACATTATGTGAAGAAGTAATGCTGGTCACGGATAGCTGCTTGCGAGAAAGTAAATATCTTTCTATGCTAGTGCTAGTTATACTTTAAAATGAATGTAGGGAGAGGGTAGATGGATATTTCTGAACTGTTGGCATTTTCGGTAAAAAATGGAGCTTCAGATTTGCATATCTCCGCGGGTGAGGCTCCGATGATTCGCATCAATGGTGATATGACCAAAATTAAGATGCCAGCCTTAGAAGATAGGCAAGTGCAAGCCATGGTTTATGATATTATGAACGATGAGCAACGCAAAAACTTTGAAGAACATTTGGATTTAGACTTCTCATTTGCCCTTGGTGATATTGCTCGCTTTCGTGTGAACTGTTTTTGGCAAAACCGAGGTATGTCAGCAGTATTCCGTACCATTCCTACAGAAGTTCTCACTTTAGAGCAGCTTAACGCTCCAGAACTTTTCAAAGAGTTAGCTATGGCACCACGCGGTATTTGTTTGGTTACAGGGCCTACGGGTTCAGGTAAATCAACAACGCTTGCTGCCATGTTGGATTATCGCAACCAGATGGAAAAAGGGCATATTTTAACCGTAGAAGACCCGATTGAATTTGTGCATCAAACAAAAAATAGCCTTATTTCTCAGCGTGAAGTGGGAGCACATACCAAGTCATTTGCAACAGCACTCAAAGGTGCTTTACGTGAAGACCCTGATGTGATTCTTGTGGGTGAAATGCGAGAT
>JALWRX010000024.1 GCA_027080505.1 Ghiorsea sp. | reverse complement strand
ATATTCTGCGCGCCACCAACACAGGGGTTTCCACTATTATTGCGCCCGATGGTTCTATACAACAAACCATGCCTTGGTGGCAGGAAGGTATGGTGATTGGGCATTATCAGCCACTTTCACATATCACACTCTACCAACAATGGGGAGACATGCCGATTTTGACCTTGGTCTTTTTCTTGTTAATACTAGGCGGCTATCAAAGTCGGCGTAAGGAGAGGTTTATATGAGTCAGCACATGGTGACCGTTTGGGGCGCAGGCTCATGGGGTACAGCTTTGGCTATGGTGCTTGCCAAACATGGACGTAAAGTTTTTCTGATTACCCGCAACCAAGCTACTGCCGACAAGCTCAACCAAGATGGTGAAAACAAACGTTATCTCAATGATTTACCTTTCCCCCAATCGCTCACTGCCATCGGTCAAGAGCACCCTGATTTACCGAAAATTTTACAACAATCCTTCGCCACCGTGCTTGCCTTACCCTGCTCGGCTGCAGAAACAGCCTTGATTCGTTTGCGTGAGTATGAACATCCTGTGATTGCTGCCAATAAAGGCATCAACCCTGACACTTTAGAGCGCGTGGATGAATTATTGATTCGTTTTGTAGGCAAACAACGCACCCTGCTTTTATCAGGTCCATCCTTTGCCGCTGAAGTGGCAACGGGTAAACCCACCGCCATCACCCTTGCCGCTGAAAACTTAGACACAGCCAAGCAAGTTGCATCCTTGTTTGAAGATGGCAATTTCAGAATTTATACCAGCACTGACTTGGTGGGTGTTGCTTTAGGCGGTGCGCTCAAAAACATTATTGCCATCGCCGCAGGTATGGCTGAAGGCATGCATTTGGGGCATAATGCTATGGCAGCCTTGGTCACACGCGGTATTGCAGAAATATCACGGCTAACCCAAGCTTGTGGTGGCAAAGCTGAAACCATGTCAGGACTCTCAGGTTTGGGCGATTTGCTTTTAACGTGTACAGGAAGTTTATCGCGCAATCGCAAAATGGGTATGGCATTGGCATCAGGGCGCAATGTTGAAGAAGCACGTAAATATGTCGGACAAGTCGTTGAGGGTGAAAAAACAGCAGCCGCAGCCGTATTGCTTGCTAAAAAACATCATATTGACATGCCCATCACCCAAGCTGTTCATGCCGTATTAAATGGCAACACCTCACCCCAGAAAGCCTTAAAATCACTGATGGAGCGCCCAGCACGCGATGAGTGATGAGGACTTATTTGCGGAGCTTATGGGACAAGTTCAGCCGTTAAACAAGAGTGAAAATCGCGTTCAACCTAAAAAGGTAAAACATAAACATGACATTTTGCGTGGCTTAGAAGATAGAGAAACTACACATCACCATGTCATCAAACAACAAAGCTTAACCCCCAAAAGAACTGAAACTTGGTTACTTCGCGGTGATGGTGTATCAAGTAAAGACATCAAAAGCCTAGCGCAAATGAACATCAAACATGAGCTTGATTTGCATGGTCACACACAAGCCCAGGCTGAAAAAGCATTGCACAACTTCTTCAATCAAAGCTTATCTCAACATATTCGTCATCTGTGTATCGTTCACGGTAAAGGCAATCACTCACAAGGTAAATCCGTGCTCAAAGACCTAACTTACCAATGGCTAGAGCATAGCGCATACGCCCGTTATATCTTGGTCGCCACCCCTGCTCTACAAAGCAAAGGTGGTGCCTGCAATATTCTACTACGTAAACCCAAATAAAAAACGGCCGTCTCATCAGTAGCCGTTTTTCCCTCATAAAATATGATAAAGTTTAAACAATAAACTTAATATACACCTTATTTAGCCGTACTTTCTTTATAATAATCCATAAACACAGTTGCCATTCTTGTGCCATGA
>JALWRX010000023.1 GCA_027080505.1 Ghiorsea sp. | reverse complement strand
AACCTGCTGCACCAATCAAGGCGATAAATGATGTGGTATCCACACCCAGTTGATTCAATGCTGCAATCACAATAAACAACATCAATACTGCTTTACTGATTGAGCATACGAAGTTGGTTAACATTTCATCTGTGTTCGCTTTTTCTAACAACTTGCGCACGATATTAACGACAATGCCTGCAACCATGCGACCAATGATAAAAATAGCGATAGCCATGCCGATATTAATCGCCCATGGAATCACATAGTCATTTATAACACCTTCCATATTTGATGTATCCATATTTCCACTCCCATACTAAAAAAATATACTGTATTTCAAGGCAAGGCACTGTACAGTATGCAAAGCAAAGTACTTGTAATATTTATTACAGTAACAGACTTGCAACATTGGAGAAACTGATGAAATATATTGTTCATTCAAACAAAAACATCGAACAAGCAGCTACAGACTTAGAAGCTGCCGTTGCCAATCATAGTTTTGGTGTATTACACATCCACGACCTTAAAGCGACCATGAACAAAAAAGGTGTACCTTTTGAACCTGAGTGTCGCATATTTGAAGTGTGTAATCCGAAAAAAGCTTTTGCAGTATTATCTGAAGACATGGATATGAATATGGCATTACCATGCCGAATTTCAGTATGGCAGGAAGATGGCAACACAAAAATTGGCATGATTAACCCTAAACCCATGCTGGAAATGCTTTCGACATCGGAAAAACTTAGTCAAGTTGCCGATGAGGTGCAAACCACACTCACTGCCATCATTGATGAGGCAGCAGCTTAAAGCTTACAGCAAAAAAGATGCGGCTATATCATCGGCAAGGCTTAGCCCTGCTGGTGTAAGCCTTAAGTTTCCATCCATTTGTATCAATTTATCCTGATTCAACCATTGCTGCATCAACACAGGATAAACTTCTTGCAAAGGTCGTCCAAAACGCTGCGAGAACCAAGCTAAATCAATACCTTGGCTTTGCCTTAAACCCAACCATACAGCTTCACCCATAGCTTCTTGGTGTGATAATTCCTCTTGGCTATTCACCGCTTTACCCCCATCCAATACCGCATCCATATAAGATTGTGGCGCACGAATATTACTATAACGCATCACCCCACCGTCTTGTGTGTCCCACTTGCCCGCAGCCCCTGCTCCAATACCTATATAATCATCATACAACCAATAACCACAGTTATGTCTGCAATGTTTACCTTCTTTGGCAAAGTTGGATATTTCATAAGCTGTATAACCTGCTTCTGCCAACCTTTCTCGGGTTTGCCAAAAAAACTGCAATGCTAAATCTTCATCGGGTAAGGCAAGTTTTTGTTTTTTGTGGGTAACATGCAATGCAGTGTGTGGCTCAACCGTAAGTTGATAACATGACAAATGTTCTGGATTGAGGGCAATACCTTTTTCAAGCGATACAAACCATTCATCTAAGCTTTGATGGGGAAGCGCGTACATCAAATCAAGGTTGATATTATCAAAACCAGCACTACGCGCCATATAGTATGCTTTTTTTGCTTCACCTGCTGAGTGAATACGTTCAAGCCATTTTAACTCATCATCATCAAAGCTTTGCACACCAATCGATAACCTGTTAATTCCAGCCTCTCGGTATGCTTTAAAACGCCCTGCTTCACTAGCACCAGGGTTTGCCTCTAAAGTAATTTCAATATCATCAGCCAAAGCAAATGATGAAGCTAAGGCATCCAATACCGCCGCAAATAGACTTGCAGGTGCAAGCGAGGGTGTGCCACCACCAAAAAACACACTTTGAATTTCTCGCTTTTGAAACTGTGGTTGCTCAGCATAATGTTTTAATTCTACCACCAGTGCTTGTGTATAGGCTTGCCAAGGTGGTTCAGCAAAAACATGGGAATTAAA
>JALWRX010000022.1 GCA_027080505.1 Ghiorsea sp. | reverse complement strand
GGTTTTTTTAGTTTATATATGATTGACGCAGGTTATTCAGGAGCAGAAATTGGCTTTTTCTGGATATTAGGTGTTCTCGCAGAAATATTATTGATGTGGTATTGGAGTAAGTCTATTCAAAAAGCATCACCTGTTTGGGTGCTTGGCTTATGTTTATTTCTTGCATCATTGCGTTGGTTTGGACTTGCTATCACCACCAATGTCATAGCTATTCTTTTACTACAACTCTTGCATGCTGCCAGCTTTGCGGCCTTTCATTTATCTGCCGTAGCTTGGGTACGCAAATTTGCCCAGCCTAACCGCCAAACATCGGCTCAAGGCTGGTATAGTTCTATCGGTTTTGGTTTAGGTAGCACCTTAGGTATTATGCTTTGTGGTATGATTGTTGAAACACAAGGTTATGCCGCGGCATTTTATGTTTGTACATTGATTGCATTATTGGGTTTAATTGCAGTGTGGAAGCTAAAACAAGCAAGGGAGGTTACATGAGCCATAAACATTTACATGTACTCGGCGTTTGTGGCACAGCCATGGCAGCTATTACTTCACTTGCCAAAGGCAAGGGCTGGAAAGTCACAGGCTCAGATGCCAATGTCTATCCTCCTATGTCCACCTATCTAGAAAGTATGGGCGTAGAGATTGCGACATTTTCAGAAGAAAATTTAAAGCCTACACCTGACCTTTGCTTGATTGGTAATGCCATGAGCAGAGGTAATGTGGAAGTAGAATACATCTTAAACCATGATTTGCCTTATATGTCGGGGCCTGAGTTTGTGGGTCGTTATATCTTGCCACAAAGACACGCTGCTGTGGTGGCTGGTACGCATGGAAAAACATCTTCTTCTTCCCTTTTAGCATGGGTGTTGCAAATGGCTGGAAAGCAGCCCGGATTTATGATTGGCGGCATCCCTGAAAACTTCGGTGAAGGTGCAAGGATTGGTGATTCATCCCCTTTTAGCCCCTTTGTCCTCGAAGGGGATGAATATGACACTGCCTTCTTCGATAAACGCTCCAAATTCATCCATTATCATGCCAAAACACTGATTTTAAACAACCTTGAATTTGACCATGCGGATATCTTTAAAGACTTGGATGCCATCAAAACCCAATTCAGCCATTTGCTACGCACTATCCCTGAAACGGGGAACATCATCGCCAATGCTGATGATGCCAACATCATGGATGTCGTTAATCGCGGTGTATGGACACCTGTTACTACCTTTGCCGAACTCGGCACAGATGCAGATTGGCAGTGGAAAGCTTTAAAAGAAGACGGCTCACACTTTAAATTGTATCAAGATGGCAACGCGTGCCTTGAAGCCACATGGGAAAGTATTGGCAAACATCATATAGCCAACGCCTGTGCTGTTGCTGCTGCGGTAACCCATATGGGTGTAAGTTTATCCGACATCCAGCAAGCTTTTGAAACTTTTAAAGGTGTGCGCCGCCGCATGACCAAGGTTGGAAAAGCACGTGGTATTACCATATATGATGATTTCGCTCATCATCCCACGGCTATCAAAGGTATTGTGAATGCAGTAAAGGCGAGCATGGATAATGGACAACTTTGGGTAATACTTGAGCCGCGCTCCAACACCATGCGCATGAAAATCCACCAAAACACATTACCACAATCCCTAACATCTGCAGATTACGTAATTTTCACACCACCATCCCACCGCAATATGCAAGAAAATGATATATTGGATGTCAATCAAGTCTGCCAAGCGCTAAGTGCACAACATATTGATGCCCAAGTGCTTGAAACGACAGATATAATTATCCAAAATATCAAAAATAACGCAAAAGCTGGTGATATTATCTTAATTCTATCCAATGGTGGTTTTGAAAATATCCACCAACGTTTACTACAAGCACTTTAACCTATTTTGCAGCCTACAAGCAAAGAAAACCACATGCATTTTGGCG
>JALWRX010000021.1 GCA_027080505.1 Ghiorsea sp. | reverse complement strand
TTGTTGTGGAGCTTGGGCGAAACATATGCGGGGTGCAGGTTTTGTTGTGAAAGAGATGCCGCGTGAAGATATGGCAGCAGTGAAAGAAAAATATGGCATATCTGCTGATTTGGCATCATGTCATACGACGATTGTGGATGGTTATGTGATTGAAGGTCATGTGCCTGCCTCTGATGTGCAACGTTTGCTTCAAGAACGTCCACAGATTGTTGGTCTTACGGCACCTGGTATGCCTATGCAGTCACCTGGTATGCAGGCAGAAGGAATGCCGCCCAAACACTATAGTGTATTGGCATTTGATAAGCAGGGTAAAGTTAAAGTTTATCATCGGTATGAGTAAGTGTTACGAAAGCGATAACATGGCTGTTTGGTTTTGCGTAAACATTTAGCATTAAAAGTTGGGCTATTATTAAGCCTCATCTTTTTTTTGGTGGCTGTTTTTGGCTGGGATTTACTCAGCGATATGCGGCATTTGCAACAGGAGGCGGCGGTTGTAGAAAAAAGTAATCACCAAAGTCATGATTTACATGCGATTGAAATGGGTGTGTATCGTAATATTAAAGTGGTGAATGACTTCCTTATTACGGGTGACCATAGGGCTGAAAATGTTTTTTATCAATATCAACAACAGCTTGTAAAAATGATTGAACAATATGAAACAACATACCAAGACAGTAGCTTATCTGATTTGATGCAAAGTGTGAAAAACATTAAAGGTATTGCAGAAAAGGTATTTGTTTTACCGTTTGCGACTGAAAATATGGAAGGGCCAATCTTTATTGATGAGATTGCTACAGAAGCAAAACAAGCTGTTGAGCACCTGACCCGTAAACATCATGCCTTAGATGCAGAAGTAAATCGAGCGATGCAAATGATGGCAGGGCTTCGTATGGATATGAGGCAAGAAACAGTTGCTTTGATGCTGGTTTTATTACTGAGTTTAAGTTTTTTAGCTTATTTTATTTATAATCAAATGGTATATCCACTTGTGCAGATGAAAAAGGCTGTGCAGCGCGTTGGCGAAGGCAACTTTGAAGTGCATTGTGCGGTGATCTCAGAGGATGAAATTGGGGAGCTGGCTAGAGCTTTTAATACCATGGGTGAGGCATTACAAGAGAGGGAGCAAAAGCTTAATCAAGTGCGAAGTTTGGCTGCGCATCAAGAAAAAATGAATGCTTTGGCTGTAATGTCAGCAAGCCTAGCACATGAAGTCGGTAACCCTTTAGCTTCTGTGGGTATGTTGCTACATATGGCAAAACGCAAATTGGAACAACAGGATACGCAAGCGGTTGCTTTGCACTTAGATTCAGCGGCAAAAGAGACTGAGCGTATGGAGTTCATTATTCAAACGGTGCTCGACTTTGGACGGCATGAGTTTGATGTAAGGTTTCATGCGTTTGATGTTAGACCAGTCATTTCAGATGCAGTGAAATTGGGACAAATGCCACCTCAGCATAAGCGCATCGCTATTCATATTAGTGAGGGTTCACATATACCTATGGTGTATGCATCAAGTAGTATGCTGATGCAGGTGTTCATGAATGTGATTCATAATGCTTGTCATGCATGCCGTGAAAGTGGTGAGGTGCATATTCACACGGTTCAACAAGATGGTTATGTGATGATTGATGTGTGCGACACAGGGCATGGTATTGAACAAGCGATGCGAGAATCTATTTTTAATCCCAGTGTGACCACCAAAGAAAAAGGGGAAGGTACTGGCTTTGGTTTAGCCATTAGCAAAGAGTTGATGGATGCTATGCATGGTACATTATCACTGCTGGAGCATACAAAAAAAGGCGCATGTTTTCGTATAAGTGTACCGATGTCGAAACAAGGTAAGGATGTGTCATGAAGTTATTGGTCGTTGAAGATGAGCAGTATATCCGCCAAGGCATAGTGGAGCTTTTACGGGAAGAAGGTTTTGATACCACCGAGGCTTCAACCGTTACAGAAGCA
>JALWRX010000020.1 GCA_027080505.1 Ghiorsea sp. | reverse complement strand
TTTAGTTTGCGTATCCATGTTAAAATTAGCTTACCCGTTTACCTTAATAACAGCAATCTTAATAAGCACAACCATACTGACAAGCTGTGGTGGTAAGAGAGCAACAGTGCACCTTGACCAACAAGCCTCCCAATCACAAGCTGAAAAACAAGACATACAAAATGCACAACAAGCAGAAATTGAAGAAATACAAACCAAGATTGAGCAATTGGTTGAACAAGCGCGTTTAGAAAACCCTGAAACAATGGCTTTGGATGCCTTGTATATGCTTAGCCAAGACCCAAGCATACCTGAATTTAGTCAAGGGCAAGCTGCCATAGCCTATGCATCACTTTTATTTGAATTTGAACAGCCTGATGCATTTGCCATTAGTGAATCCACCTTACAGCAATGGGCACTACATCCTGATGCCATAAAACTCCACCTATTATTAGCCCAACATTGGGATATATTGGATAACCATGAAGCCACCATGGATGAGCTCACCGCAGCTTTAAGACAACCCAATATCGACCCTGATACCTTACATGACATCATTGAGCTTGGGCAGCCTCTTTTGAGCAGCGTATCTGAAGAATCCAGTATTCAATGGTTGCTTGCTCTATCCCTTCATGACATTGAGCACAAAGAACTTTGGCTGCAACAGGCTGCAAAATACGCATCATTATCACGTGTATTACAAATTCGCCGCTCGGATTACCCCATTCAAGCAGAACAAGCTAATTTTTATCGTTATGTTGCTCGTGAACGTTTAATGGTTGGTGATTATCATGCCGTACGTGTGATTGCTAAAATTCTTGAAGTCGATCTACCAGACAGTGAAGCTGCTGCTATTGTTAAACATTGGGCTGAAAGTGAAGGCGAAGTGAGCGTTGTGGGTGTAATGCTGCCATTAACTGGTAAATATGCGGTATATGGGCAACAAGCACTGCAAGGTATTCGTCTTGCCATGAGTAAACCTGAATTTGAAAACAATATTATTTTACGCATCCAAGATACAGCGGGTGAATCAGATAAAGTGATTAGTGCATACTATCACCTCTTAGCCCAAGGCGCACAGTGGATTATAGGACCACTACTTAGTCAAAATACCCGCAGTATAACCCCATATTTGGTCAATAATATCCCTGTAATTTCTTTATCTAGCCAAGTAGAGCTCGCCAGTGAATCCGATGCCCTGTTTATGCATAGCTTAGCCAAAACAGTGCAAGCAGACTTTATGGCTCATTATGCATTGCGACAAGGCAAACAACGGATAGTCGTTATTTATGATGATAACAACAGCAGCACTGAGGAAGCCGCTGCATTTGCACAAACTTTCATGGATCATGGTGGTGACATTATTGATATGCTTGCATTGGAAGAAGGTGTGCATGATTACAGACCTGCTTTTGTTGCCATGCGCGAACGAACTGATGATGAAGAACTTTTAGCAAGTTTAGAAGAAGACCTTTATTTATTTAGCCCAACACTGGAAGTCGATATCAAAATGCCCCTGAATATGGATGCGATTTATATCGCTGCTTCAGGAAAAAAAATAGCCGTACTTGCAGGGCAAATGGCATATTCTGATATTACACACATTCAACTTTATGGTAGCCATCGCTGGGATGATGGACATTTACTTGATGATAAAGGTCGCTATTTAAGTGGTGCCGAGTTTTCAACGCCCTTCACCAGCCTACCGCAACCCAATCAAGCTATCCTAGATGTACAAAACCAATATCGAAGCATTTGGGCGGATAACCAACATATCTCACCGCTATTTTCTTTGGCTTATGACACCGCTATGAGTATTGCTGTTTTAGGCACACGCCTAGGGTTAAAAGGTGAAGAGGCTATTCATGAATTAAGTATTACCAGAGAGTTCCCTGCAATCAGTGGTAGTTATCATTACAATGCCAATGGTGTAAGCCAAAAATCATTTGCTATTCAGCGCGTTTACAAAGGAAAACTTAAAACCATTCAAGCTACAAAGTAGGCAACTATTCTTTTAA
>JALWRX010000019.1 GCA_027080505.1 Ghiorsea sp. | reverse complement strand
TAGAGTTTGTCACACCGCTTACCTTTGAAGCCTTGTCGGGCAATAAAGTGCACACCAGCTTATTTGATTTAACCGAACAACATGGCATGGGGCATATTCAATTGGTACGCTGGGCTGATGCTGTGGTGCTAGCACCTGTGACTGGCAACCTTTTAGCAAAAATAACACATGGCATTGCCGATGACTTGTTAACCACGCTCATGCAGGCAAATGAAAAACCTGTGTTGTTAGCACCTGCAATGAATGTATCTATGTGGTCGGCTGATGCGACGCAACGGAATGTGAAAGCTTTAAAAGAAAGCGGTTATACAGTTGTCGAACCTACTTCTGGAGAGCTGGCATGTGGTGAACAAGGCACTGGTCGTTTGGCAGAACCTGAATTAATCATGCAAAGTCTTTTGCCATTATTAAGCAATCAGGAATTAAAAGGGCAGCGCTGGGTTATCAATGCAGGTCCTACGGTTGAAGCTTGGGATGCGGCACGTACCATGAGCAACCGTGCCACGGGAACCTTGGGGGCAATGCTGGCTGATGCGGCAGACATACAAGGAGCAAGTGTGTGTTTGGTTGCAGGTCCAGGCACACCAAAAACTCGGCACGATGTGCAGCGTATGGATGTGGAAAGTGCAACAGAGATGTTGGATGCTTGTGTGGCAGCGGCAAAAGGTGTGGATGTATTTGTGGCGACTGCAGCCGTGAGTGATTTTCGTTTTGCAAAACCTTTGCAGCACAAATTAAAACGTCAGGGCAGTGGTCATATGCAAGTCGAATTGATTGAGAACCCTGATATTGTTGCAGAAGTGGCTAAGATGAAGCAACGTCCACGGCAAGTGGTTGCATTTGCCGCAGAAAGTGAAAATCATGTGGAGTTTGCGCAAGAAAAATTGCAGCGTAAAGGTGTGGATGCCATTGTTGCTAATGATGTGTCGAATATGGGCAATAACCTTGCTTCGGGTTGGTGGGTAAGCAAACAACGCCAAGAAGTGATTGAGCGTATGCCAAAGGCAAATTTTGCAAAGCAGTTGATACAGTTTATCCATGCTTTGCAAGATGAGAGATAGGGGTTAGAAGATGAAAAAGTATAAGTGGTTTATGATGTTATGGATGATGGGGGTTGCATCACCAGCTTGGGCAAGTCAAATGAATATCGACCCTTATTTTGCACTGGGCGCATCAGGGCTACAAGCTGATTTGGCAGGAAGTAAAGCGACAACACCAGCTTTTCATTTTACAGCAGGTAGCACTTTAAATTGGATTAGCCCAAACCTTGGTGCAGAAGTGCGCTTGGGTTTTGGTGGGCAACTTTCAACATTTAGCGGTAGTATTAATGGCTATACATCATATTTATTAAAGCCTAGCTTAGAGTTGACGCGTCACCTTAATATATATGCTTTATTAGGGGTTAGCACTATTTCTATGGATATTGCAAACGTATCTTATGCTGATACATCACCTAGCTATGGGCTAGGCTTTTCTTACCATGTGCCTAATGAATCTTTTTTATTTAATACAGAATTGATGCAATACCGAAAAAATAGCGATCAAAGTGCGATCAGTATTAGTGGTGTATCCATATATGGTATTACGGCTAGTTTTGAGTTTTATTATTATTGATGAAAGAGTTTTAGATTGTGGCAGGTGGAGCTTTCCAATCAATGTCCTGAAGGGTTGACCATAACATTTGTTCTACAGGACCCACAAACTTATTGTTTTTCCTGACTAGGTATATAGGTACGCTGAAGGTTTGAGCAGCGTCAAATTGAAGTGTGGACAGCCTGCCTTGAGCAATGTCTTCTTGGACGAGATGTAGCGGCATTCTTCCCCAGCCTTTTCCTGAGCAAAGAATACGCCGTTTGGTTTCAAAATCATTAACAACCCACTGAGGCGTACCCTCCAGCACACCCTTACTCATGCGAGTGGAGTGATGACTGGTATCACGCACAATAATCATGGTTTCATTTTCTAAAGCTTCTTCGCTCATGTTTTTTGTGCATTGTGCCCACTTGGATGTGC
>JALWRX010000018.1 GCA_027080505.1 Ghiorsea sp. | reverse complement strand
GCAATACGCAAAGCAACACCATGGTCACCATCTTTCACCTTTTCCAAGTGTTTAAAGATGTTTTCCACCATGACCACCGAACCATCCACCATCATACCAATGGCAATAGCCAGTCCACCCAAACTCATCAAGTTTGCCGAAATACCATAGTGCTCCATCACTGCCAAAGCCGATAAAATCGAAATGGGCACGGACAACAACACCAAAAAGGCAGCCCTTACATTCATCAAAAACAAAAGTAAAATGATAATAATCAACACAAATGCTTCTAATAATGCTTTTTCAACCGTCCAAACCGCTTTATCAATCAAATCCGATTGATCATAAAAGGGCTGAATGGTTACACCCTTAGGCATAGACTTTTGTACAATTTCAAGGCGTGACTTCACATCATCAATGGTATTTTTGGTATTGGCACCAAAACGTTTCATCACAATGCCTACCACCACTTCACCAAGCTGTTTAATGCTTCCATCATCAAGCCGTTCTGTCATGGTGACCACGCCTTGACGAATTTCACCACCAAATGCCACTTTTGCGACATCAGCCACACGAATGGAAACGCCATCCACTGTTTTAATGGGTATCATGGCAATGGCTTTTAACCCATCTTCACCACCAGGAATCCAGCCCACACCACGAATCACAAGCTGCTCATCACCTTGCGGCAAATACCAACCACCCGCATTGCGGTTGTTGGCTTCAACAGCACGAACCACATCATCCACATGCAAACCATAAGAAAGCAGTTTATCAGGGTTGATTTGCACTTGGTATTGGCGCACTTCACCACCATAAGATAAAATCTCAGTCACACCTTCCACAGGCATCAACATCAATTTTACCACCCAGTCATTCAATGCTCTCAAAGTCATCGCATCAAAACCTGCTTCTGGTGCTGCTTTGATGATATATTGAAACACTTGACCAAGCCCTGATGTATTCGGACCAATCTTAGGTGTACCTGCCCAAGGTGGCACTGTTTGCTTGGCATCTTGTAGCTTTTGGAAGACCAATTGGCGAGCAAAGTAAATATCTGTACCTTCTTTAAACGACACCGTAATTACCGACAAACCTGTCTTGGAAATGGAGCGTACTTCTTCCACATCAGGCAAGGCATACATCACCGCCTCAATCGGATACGTAATCAACTGTTCTACTTCTTCAGAAGCCAAACCTTGCGCTTCTGTGTTGATTTGCACCTGCACATTGGTGACATCAGGAAATGCATCTAGGTTAAGCTTGGGCACTACAAACATGGCATACGCCATAGAACCTATAAGCAATAAAAGGATTAAAAAACGATTATGCGTAGCCGCATCTATAATTTTAGGAAACATCACTCAACCTCAATGGTTGTGTACTGCAAAGCCAGACTTCGCCAGCTCTGAAGCAAGTACAAATGCGCCTTGAACAACCACACGTTCACCTTCAGCAACACCTTTGGTAATGGGAATCAAACCCATACTGGTTTTGCCAACCTCGACTTCACGGCGTTCAAAATGACCGGGTTCTTCTTCAATAAACACAATCAGCTCACTACCTTGACGTTGTACAGCCTGCTCTGGCAATAGCAACACCTCAGCATCACTATGCCCTGATTGAATTTCAGCCGTTACAAACATGCTGGGATGCAACACGTCTTCTGGATTTTGCACTTCTAATCGAACACCAACCGTTCGTGTCGTTGTATCCAATTGATGATATACATTAATCACTTTGGCAGGATAACTTGTTTTATTGGTTTTAGTGGTCACCAAAGCATCTTCACCAGCATGAATACCTTCAATTTGTGATTGCGGTAATTTCACTTCCACCCAAACCGAAGATTCATCCACAATCTGCATCAACCGTGTACCTGCTGCGATATGTTGCCCCAAATGAAACGTATCGGCAGTAACAGTGCCAGCACTTGGTGCACGCAATACAAGTTTACCATATTGCTTGGTTGTCATCAAAGCATCAATATCCCTATTGCGCATGCCATAAGAAGATAATGATGCTTTAGCTGCTG
>JALWRX010000017.1 GCA_027080505.1 Ghiorsea sp. | reverse complement strand
AGCAACACTTTTACTACTTTTTGAAGGAATGTGAGTGGCGTTTTAACTACTCTAATCCAAAACAGCAATTATCTATGTTAAAACAATGGGTTACAAAGAATAATACCTAGTTATCTGGGACAGCCCCAAAAACATAACAAGCGCGTCAACCCGGACTGGCAAACCCGCCGCTCCCTATCGGTCGCTCTGGGCTTGCCAGCCGGTTACGCAAGTCGTTAGGCTAAAGGGAAGTTTAGGTCTTGTTTCGTGCAACCCCATCACCAAGGTTTAGAGGGTAATCCCGAAGCAGTCCACATCTGTTGCCACCATGCGTAATACAGTTCGTAGTCGCCGCGTTCGGCTAAAGATGTCGCTGAAAAGACAGTTCCTGACCAAAGCCATGCTGTAATCAATGCAAAAAAGACGGTGACTGGCCCCATATCACGGCGGGCTGCCCAGAATGTGAGGATAAGTAACGGCCAAACAAGCATAGCCGATACGCCCGCATCACCCCAACGCCCAAGCCAAGCATGACCAGCACCAGGTATTATCGCTGCTAACAAGCCTGGCATGATAGACTCTTCGACCGTAGGTATCGGATGCTGCTGCAACCAACTTTGCATCAACATATCATATTGATTGTTCCGATTAGGCATTAAAGTATTGTATGTACTGTTGACCTTTGCATCATGCCTTAGCTTTAATAAACGTTTTGCCATATCAAAGCGTTGCGTCCATACATTAGACTGCCCTGATTGCAATATTGCACCCTCTAACAAAGCAATGGCTTGCCTATCTTGCCCTTGTTGCGCCAGTTGCATACTTTGTTGCCACACTTGTTCTGGCGTGGCTTGAGCCAACAAAGGCATAAACAAAAACAATAGACCAACAATATATTTAAGCATCTTATACCTCTTAATGAACAAGTTGATTCATTTCCACAATCGGCAATAAAATTGCCATCGCCAATGTGCCTACACCAACCGCCATACCCATCACCAACATAGGCTCCATAATCGTGAGCAGACGTTTGATATTGCGCGATGATTCTTTGTCGTAATTATCAGCCACTCGAATCAACATTTTATCCAACGTACCCGATTGTTCACCCACTGCAATCATGCGCAATGCAAGCAAGGGTACGAAACCACCTGTTTTCAAACCATCTGCCAAGGATGAACCTTCGCGCAACATATCTCTAGCCTGACCAACAGCTTCACGCATGGGTAATAATGTAATCGACTGTTGGGCAATTTTCATGGCTGCTAAGGCTGGCACACCACCTTCAAGCAACATACCCAAAGTACGTGCATATCGGGATGTGTTGGTTTTAAGTAATAAAGATGATAAAGCAGGGATTTTGAGCAATAACTCATCACGTTTGTAACGCATTGCCTCTTTTTTCATTGCCATGATATAAGTAAATACCGATGCGCTGAATAAAAGAATGAGTAACAAACCATTGTTGCGAAGAAACTCAGATGTTGCAATCACAAACACTGTCAACGCTGGCAAATCACCACCTGCCCTTTCAAACACCGACACAATTTGCGGCACGACCACTGCCAGCAAAAATAACATAACAATCACACCAAATGCCAAGATAATCACAGGGTATAAAGTGGCCGATAAAAGCTCTTGGCTTAACGCCTGTCTACGCTCCAATAATTCTGCCAAACGTGTGGACACTGCATCCAACTGCCCTGTTTCTTCACCTGCATCCACCATATTACAAATCACATCATCAAAATGGTGTGTGCGTAATGCTTCTGCCAATGATTTGCCTTCCAACACTTGCTGCCTTACTGATGCAATCACCGCCTGCGAGCGCGCAGTTTCCATACCTTCAGCAATAGATGAAAGCGAATCTACCAAAGGCATACCTGAATCAATCAGCGTAGATAATTGCTGCAAAAAGTTCACGGTTTCGGCTGGTTTAAGCTTGGCTGCGGCTTTGCCATTGGCGGCTTGTTTTTGTGCTTGTTCCACGCTTTCAAGTTTGCGCACCATCAAACCTTGCGCACGCAAGTTTTTCCTAGCCGCTCGCTCTGATTCTGCGTCTATTTGCCCTTTTTTACGCTTACCTTGCACATCCAGTGCATCATAGGCAAAGATTGCCATATTTAATCTACCACCACATCAGCGCGTGTTGCCATCAATACTTCATCAAACGTGGTAATGCCTGCTGCAATATGTCGAGCTCCATCTTGGCGCAACGAAACTGCCCCTTCTTTGGCTGCAATTCGGCGTAAAGCTGGTAAACCTTTACCATCATGGATGGCATTGCGAAGGTTTTGCGTAATCGGAATCAACTCATAAATGGCTACACGCCCAATATATCCAGTATTCAAACATTCATCGCAACCCTTGGCATCATAAACAACTGTCACATCCTTCATATCATCAGCCAAAACATCCAAGGTCTGCCATTCATCATCATCAATATCACGTGGTGTTTTGCAGTGCTCACATAACCTGCGCACCAAACGCTGGGCTTGCGCCATCACCAATGATGATGCCACCAAATAAGGCTCTAAACCCATATCTTGCAGCCGCACCACAGCCGACAAAGCATCATTGGTATGCAAAGTAGCAAATACCATGTGTCCTGTTAAAGATGCTTGAATAGCAATTTCAGCCGTTTCCAAATCACGAATCTCACCAATCATCACAATATCAGGGTCTTGGCGCAAAATAGAGCGTAAACCCGCTGAAAATGTCACCCCAATCTTGGGTTGCACTTGCATTTGCCCCACACCTTCAAGCTGATATTCAATAGGGTCTTCAATGGTCATCACATTGCGATTTTTTCTGTCCACTTCCATCAAAGATGCGTACAACGTCGTCGATTTACCCGAGCCTGTAGGCCCTGTGACCAAAATAATACCGTGTGGTTCTTTAATCACCTTGCTCATCATAGCATGTTGGGTTTTACTCATGCCCAAATCATTTAAGGTGAGCAGCTTTTGGCTTCTATCAAGCAAACGCATCACCACACGTTCACCATGCGCTGTTGGCAACACCGATACCCGTACATCCACTTCACGCCCTGCGACTTTAACGCGAAAACGTCCATCTTGTGGGTGCCGTTTTTCGGCAATATCCAAACCTGCCATCACCTTGATACGACTTGCCATAGCTGCCTGCACTCGCTTGGGTGGTGAAACAATGCTATGCAATACCCCATCAATACGAAAACGCACCAAAACATTATTTTCAAAAGGTTCGATATGAATATCCGATGCACGGTCTTTCAAAGCTTGGGATAAAAGCGTGTTGACCAAACGAATCACAGGCGCATCATCTTCAGACTCTAAAAGGTCGCCAATTTCTTCAATTTCTTTGGCAAGTCCCACCTCTTCATCTTCGAGGTTTTCTAACATTTGCTCAGCCGATGCGCTTGCCATATCAAAGGCTTGGTTAAGTGCCATCAAAATAGCATCTTTTGGCACAAGCACAGGCTGCACTTCACCACCAAACTCACGCCTACAATCATCAAGCAGTTCCCACGGCCAAGATGCTGTATGTTCAGACTCTTCAGCAACTGCCACAGGGTTAGGCATATCGGATGTTGGTTGAAGTGGGAGAACCATAGCTGCACGCAATACAGGCAGTGAAAAATGCATTAAACGTGCTTCATCCACCTGCTCGCTGCTGATTCTATTCAAATGTTGCATCGTTTATTCTTGTGTTTCTGCTTTAGGCTTAGAAGCATCTACAGGCAAAGCTTCTTCAAGATGCAAACCTGACGCTGGTTTTAAACTACTTGGCATTTGATTCACCTCAAGCGGGAAGATAATAGAGCCTCCCTCAATAGGTTTCTCATATAAAGATTTAATATTATTGTATTTTCCGTTGGTTATTGCCTGAATATCACTAGCGTCCTTAATAATATGTGGACGCAAGAAAATCATCAAATTGGTTTTTTTACGGCTATTTTCAGTAAATTTAAAAGCTTCACCCAACACAGGCATAGAACCTAAACAAGGAACCCGTTGTATCGACACATTCACATCATCACGCATCAAACCACCCAATACAATCATGCCACCATCATTCGCCAAAACCACAGTTTTAACTGAGCGTTTGTTGGTAATTAAGTCCGCACCTTGCACACCTGGATTCAAATCAATACTCGAAATCTCTTGAAACAATTCCAAACGCACTGTATCACCAGCCGATATTTGTGGTTTTACACGTAATGTTAAACCAATATCTTTACGTTCAATAGTTTGGAAAGGGTTAGCCGTACCACCTTGTGTGGAGTTTTGACCTGTTAGAAAAGGAACATTCTGACCCACAATGATTTCAGCTTCTTCATTATCCATCGTCAACAGGTTGGGGGTAGATAATACATTGGTATCTGACTTTGTTGAAAGCGCACGCGCCAGTGAGCCCAAGCTTAAAAAATCCACACCTCCAAAACTTATCGTACCCTTGGTCACGCCAACGGCCAGACCTGAACCTGTTGAAAATGGATTGGCAGCAACCGAATTGATATTGGTACCTGCCGCATTAGAAAATGTTGTGCCACCAAATGTTGACGTTCCCGTCCCTGTGAAATCACTAGCACTACGCCATTCCACACCAAATTGTTCACCCACATTGGCAGACACTTCAACAATCAAAGCTTCAACCAACACCTGTAAACGATGAATATCCAACTTATCAATAATGCCATTCATCGCATTCATATCGCTAGGGTCAGCCGTAATCAAAAGCGCGTTGGTGGCTGGATCTGCTACAATTTTGACATCACCTGTAAACAACACCTTTTGTGTGGGTGCTGCTTTTGCACTGGCTGCCCCGCCTCCCACAAGCTCGGTCAATACCTTGGCAACATCCACAGCATTAGCATGTTGCAAGTAACGCACTTGCAAACGCCCTGAATCGGGCTTGGGTTTAATGTCCAACTTATGAATCACTTCCGCCACTTCATTAATCATTTGCGGTGCAGCAACCACAATTAAGATGTTCCCTGGCTGATGCGACAAAGCTTTGATGGCATTGGGGCTATTCGGCCCTGCTTTGGCATATAAACCTGACAATGTTTTGGCTAACTTATCTGCTGAAGCATGTTTTAGGGGGAAAATTTGTACCCCAACCGCATCTTGTCGGTCAACCAACTTCAAAATATTTTGAATACGACGAATATTGCTCGCCGAATCAGTCAACAACAACATATTCCCACGTGGATAAGCCACCAAATGACTGTTAGGCGAAATTAAGGGGCGAAGTAATGCTACAAGTTGTTGTGCATCTGCGTATTTGAGTGGTAAAACTTGGGTCATTACCGCATCATTGCGCGGTGCTCTGCCCGATTCGCGCACAGTCACTGCTTTTTGCTTACTTTCAGCACGTGGCACAATTTTAGTCACTGAGCCACTATCTACCGCTGCAAAACCGTTTACCTCTAAAACAGATAAAAACACATCATAAGCTTCATCTTCTGAAATAGGTGTAGGTGAAACAATGGTTACATTGCCCTTAACCCGATTATCAACCAGAAAATTTTTATTGGAAAAACCTGACACAAACTCAATAAATGCTCGAATATCAGCATTTTTAAAGTTCATGGTTACGCCTTCCGCATGGGCAAGTGTTATCCCCATCACTAAACTCATAACCAAAATAACCCACTTCATTTTTTGCAAAATTTGCATGTTCAACCTCTTACTGGATGGTATAGCTTAATTGCTGCAAGCTACCATTTCGCTCTATTTCAACATCAATAAATGTTGCGTTCTGTAATTCTCGGTACATACGCATGGCTTGTTCCGCACCTGTGACCGATTCACCATTTACTTTTTTAATAATATCACCATTGAGCAAACCAATTTCTTCATATAACGAACCCTTAACAATATTACTAATCATAAAACCATCAGGTTTTTTATTGGTAAAATGGGGCGTTACACGCGCTTGGCTTAGCAATGTTGAAAAATTACGCATTTGTTTTTGTAGTTTTTGTTTATTCAGGCGGCGGTTAGTTAAAGGGAGTTTAGGACGCTGTTGGAAACGTGGCGTTTGCACAGTATTGCTTGGTGCACTCACCAGTTGTTTACCCGCTTGAAGCTCAATACGTTCCATCTTACCCCTGTTATCCACCACAATAGCTGCAGTTTCAACTTGTTTTAGCCTAACACCAGGCTGTACTTCTTCGTCCAAAAAAAACACCTGTTGCTTCTTACTTCCCGACATGCTCACCATGGCGGCAGACTTCTTACCTGCAACAATAGTGCCTACCAGTTTGATGTTTAACTTACTGGCAACTACAGCAACAGTTTTTTTAACCTTTTCCTCTTCCACCTGAGCCTGACCAAACAAAGGAACTTCTTGAAATAAAGTATCCATACTTAATGTAGCTTTGGTCTTTTCTTGCAATACGGGCGATTGCTGATTGATAGGTTTGGGGTTACTCACCAATACACCTGAAACAAACCAAGCCATGAGTATGACTAATCCATATTCAGCCCAACGTGGTAATAATGACATCACCATGCGTACAACAGCCCCATGGATGCCATTTGCCAACGGTTGTATGGCCAAAAACCATTATTCATAGTATTTTCACCACCAATTTCTTGATATTCATAGCGTAATGTAATATTTAACCCTGAAACTCCGACTTCCGATTTGGGTAATGTCCAGCGAAAGTGAATACCCGTGCGATAACCATCTTTTTTACTAAAAGGGGCCGTAAACAAGGGGTTGGTTACTTTCATATCCAAGGCTAGAGCTGCATCAATACGTGTTTCAAACTGACCCATATTTCCACCGACTGAAGTCAATGATAAACCTGCCCAATGGCTAGTCACCACTTCATCAATAGGCTCGCCTACAACTGCAGTTGCAACTCCATTGACCACAAAGTTTTCACGTGTTTGCGTTTGTTCACGTTTCGCTAGCCAAACACCAAACCTTGCACCCAACATACGATATTGCATATCCAAGCGCACATCTTGTTGCTGTATGCTTAAATCATTGATCTGACCATTATTCCAAGCTTCAGTAGCAGGTGATCTGCTATCCATGAATGCAGCACTCATCGCAAAAAACCAATCTTTATCACGTTCTGAGCTTAGCCGAAGTTTAACCAATGCACCACTTCCATCTGCTTTGCTGGGCAACTGGTTAAACGTGGTTACTTCCTTTCCTTCTTCTTGATAACGCCACAGGACACGTTCTACTTGCGCATCAAACTCTATAGCCTGTGCAACCGAAAATGGTAATAAATAAGCCAATAATAAATATATGATTTTGTGTGCCCATGACATAGACCGTATTCAAGCACCCTTCACATCATTTTACCACATTTTACATCTAGATATGAATTGTTAGCCCTTCTTTTGCTAGCTGTACATTAAAATCAATTTTCAGTGAAGACTGTGCTAATGCTTCTTCAAATACTTGTTCTAACATGTCATCTGACCTTGTAGGTTCATGATGTGTACAGTATAACTGCTTAGCACCAACACGTTGAGCCATTGCTATGCATGTCTCATAAGTACCATGCCCCCACCCTTGTTTTTGTTTATATTCATCGGCTGTATATGAGGCATCAGCAATCAACACATCAACATTTTGCATGGCTGCATCCATATCCTCTGTTTTTTGTTGAATCAAGTCTTCATAAACTTCCCAATCTTCTTCTCCAGGCTTGCACAAATTGTAGGGTGGCTCATGATCCCCTGTGAAAAATACAGACTTTCCTTGATATTCAACACGATAACCCAGATTTGTAACAGGGTGGTTCATCAATACACATGTAATTGTAACATCACCCACTTGTACCACCTCGCCCGGTGACAACGATTGATAATGCATATTGGCATTCAACTCTGCTTCACGAATAGGGAAATAACTATATTGCAACTGTACATCATATAGGCGTTCAACCCCTTGTTGCGTTACAGGGTCTGAAGCCCCATACAAGTGAATATCATTGCTAGGTATAAAAATAGGCATAAAAAAGGGTAAGCCTTGAATATGGTCCCAATGCGAATGGGTAATAAAAATATGCATATGTCTAGGCAACTCAGGGAATAGGGTTTGTGAAAGTGGAAATATACCTGTGCCACCGTCAAGTATAATCAACTCATCACCTGCCCGAATTTCAATACATGTTGTATTACCACCATAACGAACAGTATTCGGGCCTGGAGATGGAATAGAGCCACGAACCCCCCAAAACTTTATCTGCATAACCACTCCTTGTTGCGTAC
>JALWRX010000016.1 GCA_027080505.1 Ghiorsea sp. | reverse complement strand
CATCATTCACCAAACTGGCACCCGCTTTAATCGCCTGCCGCATGACTTCAGCTTTCATGGTATCAATAGAAATCACTATATCATTAGGTAATGCCTGAATCACGGGAATAACACGGGCAAGTTCTTCTTCAAGGCTTACAGGCTTAGCATTAGGTCGCGTTGATTCGCCACCAACATCAATTATATCCGCACCTTGTGCAAGCATGAACTCAGCCTTGTGCACAAGTTCTGGCACACTCAGTTTTGCACCATCCGAAAAAGAGTCTGGTGTGCAGTTGAGCACCCCCATCAACCAAGCAGGCTGTCCTTTTTTACGATGCCAACGCCCCGTCAAGCTTAACTCTCTTGACCTGTCTCTTTCCCATCTTTGGGTTCATGTTTTTCTTCACTAGCATCCATGACAACATCTTCTTCACCTGCATCATCATTGTTACTGGTAAAAGTGCTTTGATCCACAGGTCGTTTGATTTTCTCACCACGCAACAAAGCGGATACTTCTTTGCCCGACAGGGTTTCATATTCCAGCAAAGCTTGGGCAATAATTTCCAACTCATCCCTATGCTCTGTTAAGATTTTACGTGCTTTTTCTTCTGCTATATCCACAAAGGCACGAATTTCTTCATCAATAATCAAAGCCGTTGCATCAGAGACATGTTTACTTTGCGTCACCGAGCGCCCCAAAAACACTTCTTCTTCATTTTCAGAAAAACGCAAACGCCCTAAGCGTTCACTAAAACCATACTCTGTTACCATAGCTCGGGCAATTTTTGTCGCTTGCTGAATGTCGTGACCTGCACCTGTTGTAATGTTTTCAGGACCAAACACCAATTCTTCTGCCACACGTCCACCAAACAGTGATGCCAAACGTGATTCCAATTCAATGCGAGACTGACTTAAACGATCGCGTTCTGGTAAGTTCATGGTTACACCCAAAGCTCGACCACGAGGAATAATGGTTACCTTATGCAAAGGATCATGTTTAGGGCTATGAATACCCACTAGGGCATGACCTGCTTCATGGTATGCCGTCAAAGCCTTTTCTTCATCCGTCATTGCCATGGATTTACGCTCTGCACCCATCATGACTTTATCTTTTGCCTCTTCAAAGTCTTGGTTGGTCACTTTATCACGATTATAGCGTGCTGCATTTAATGCAGCTTCATTCACTAAGTTTGCCAAATCAGCACCAGAAAAACCCGGCGTACCTCTTGCTAAAGCTTGTATATCCACATCAGAGGATAACGGCACTTTTTTCATGTGTACTTTAAGAATCTGTACACGACCCGCCATATCAGGGTTACCAACAACAACTTGGCGATCAAAACGACCAGGGCGAAGTAATGCAGGGTCAAGCACATCTGGGCGGTTGGTTGCAGCCACCAAAATCACACCTTCATTGGCTTCAAAACCATCCATTTCTACCAGCAATTGGTTCAAGGTTTGTTCGCGTTCATCATTACCACCGCCAACGCCTGCACCACGATGTCTGCCCATAGCATCAATTTCATCCACGAAAATAATACATGGCGCATGTTTCTTCGCTTGTTCAAACATATCACGCACACGAGATGCACCAACACCTACAAACATTTCTACAAAATCAGAACCTGAAATCGAAAAGAATGGTACTTCTGCTTCACCTGCAATTGCACGACCAAGCAATGTTTTACCTGTTCCCGGAGGGCCGACCAACAAAATACCTTTAGGAATTTTACCACCCAAACGGGTGAACTTGGTTGGATCACGCAAGAACTCAATCACTTCCGTAACTTCTTGTTTGGCTTCATCACAACCTGCTACATCTTCAAAGGTTACACGGTCTTTATGTTCAGTCAGCAACTTGGCTTTAGACTTACCAAAACCCATGGCTCCACCTTTACCACCACCTTGCATTTGGCGCATAAAGAAAATCCATACACCAATCAGTAACAACATTGGGAACCATGAAATCAAAATCGTTAGGAACATAGACTCTTCACGATGTGATGCTTTCACTTCAACCTTATTATCAATCAAACGCTGCACCAAGCTTGGATCATCGGGTAACTCAAGTTCAAAACGTGTAATATTACCTGACATATCACGGTAATGACCCACAGCCTTTTTATCTTGGATAGTAACATCATCCACAAGCCCTTGGTCTACTTTTTCAACAAAAGCAGTATAACTTAGTGGCTGTGATTTACCCATTGGCGCACTGAACATATTAAAAATGCTCATCATCGTCATACCAATTACAATCCATAAAAGTAGGTTTTTATTCATATTCTATCACTATCCTTATGTTTTACTATTCATACATCTTTTGCGCAAACTCGCCTTTCCTTGGCAAAGTTGCAAGTCTTGTTCATGTCTATACAAGCAACATCCTGACAAATTCAGCCAACCATGCCCACCCTGTTCACGCCACGTTTCAATAGCATGGATATGTCTTCGCCCCAGCACACTTCCATCAGCAAACAGCATAGCAACCATTTTTTGCAGTAAATAAACACGCACTGGCAAGAGCTGATCGCACCAGTCTTGCCAATTCATTGCACATACTGCAACAGCATCTTGTTGCCATCGCTGCAACACCACATGTTGCGCAAGGGCTTCTATCTGCCTTTGAATACGTTCAGCTTGTTTCTGCCAACGTAAAAACAGTGTGCTCGGCTCAATATCTCGTGCAGCTATAGCAGGAAACAATTTGTGTCTTATCTTATTTCGCCAAATGGTGACATCCTTGTTACTTGCATCTTCGTGCCACTCTATTTGTCGGCAGATTAAGAATTGCTTAAGCCGCTCTTTAGACATCGATAACAGTGGTCGCCAAAGTGTTAACCCCTGTTGTGAGCGAACACTTTTCATACCCTGACAACCTGCAACCCCAGCACCTTGCAGTAAACGCATACATACCGTCTCAGCCTGATCTTCAGCATGATGCCCCAATACAATATGCCTACATCCTGTTTCGTTTGCCAAGGTCATAAAAGCTTGATAGCGATACTTGCGTGCTTCAGCTTCAATATTGCTTTTAGCCTTGTGCACCTGTTTTAAATGAAAGCTTAATCTCCAATGCTTGGCCTGCTGTGCTAATGCCGCTGCAATCTGCCCAGACTGCTCACTCCATCCATGATCGACATGCCATAATTGAATATCAAAACCTGCATCCTGCAAAAGCAGAACAAGTGCAGTAGAGTCCAACCCTCCAGACCATGCCACAGCAATTTGTTTGGGCATGCTGTCCAACAATGGTAAATCGAATGCTATGGTAGTCACTGCTTAATAAAGTACTGTCTTTCTAATCACTTCCATCTAGGCAAACCATCATCATAAATACGCTTACCCACCACAGTTGTCATATCAATGAGCTCATACAAATCAGTATCCACACCAGCCAATGCAGGGCGACCAGCTCGAATAAACAAATATACCTCATCATCTTGGCGAGAACGAATACATACCACCTTCAAACCTTCTGGTGGCAAACGAAACTCTGGCAATACGGCTTGCGCAGCTTTGGATGTAGGTCGAAACTCTTTGACTACGGCTTTGTTTTGCATAGATGTACAAAACTCTGTTAACGCTTGGGATGTCAAAGCAAAACCATTATTATACAAGACATATTCAGCATGCCCTGTGCCACTATCCAAACTATCTACACGCACGCCACCCAAGGGGCTTTTACGCATTTTTTGGTCGCGATAAGCAATCAATCGACCTACGCCAACATCACGCACCACGCCTGCATCTGCTTGTGAAACAGCCAAACTAAATGCCAAGGTATGTTTGCCCAGCTTAGGATGCTCAAAGGTTGCAAAGTCCCAGTCGCCCATCAAAGCCGCACACATAGACACCGCTGGCATACTAGCACCAGCACCTTCTTCAGTCGCTTCTTCAAACCAACGTTTCAACTGAATCCGCATTTCTTTACCTGCATCAATCAAGCCTTTCATACTACCTCGAAGCAAGCATCCTGATGCAGAAATTTGATCAATATACACATGATCATGCTGACTCACCAAGTCCATCACATTAGGCATAAAAGATTGACTCAAAAATTCCACACGGTTTTTAACGGTAATGGTCATGCCTGCAAGATAATCTGACCACTCGACACGCAGACACCCTTGTTTGTTTGCCAAAGACCTGCCGCCATGCAGTGATTTGTTTGCATCAGGTTGGAAATATACAATATCACCATCCATATAAGCCTTTTCAATCAAGGCATTGGCTTCTTTACCTTTTTTGCCCGCAGAAATATCCGCAGTTTTATCCATCCATAATGATTCTTGTTTTCGTCTGGCTGCTTCGACTTTGACATCTTCTTCAAATACACGAAAAGCATTTAATACCACATCTTCATGCAACCAAGGTGAACCTGCATTTTTCGCAGTTTTACCCCCTTCTCGCATAGACAGTAGCCAACCTGCAACAGGATGTTCTTTTTGTGCTGACTCAAGCAAACGAATCACTGCATCAGGAAGTTTCTCAGGTCTTGCTAAGAGCAAATCCAGTTTTTTCGCATCCAAAACCCATTGCATCCACACGCCTTGCTTGGTTTTCTGTGCCAATGTCCACAGTGCTAAACGCGCCCAACTGCGTTTCACCATATGCTCACCCATACGCTCTTGTGCTAACAAAGGTAAGATACCTGCCTCATTTTTTGCACCGACTTTAAGCCTAACCTCACGCATACGTGGCAATAAGTCAGGCTCTAAACCATAAGCCTTAATCATGGTTCGTGAATCAGCCAATAAGTTAGCATCAGGCTGCTGATAAAAGAATGCCATAGGTGTTGCAGGAATAATCATGGTTTCATAGGTAGCAATACGTGTCATTTCGACTGCACCATCGACAAACTTCTTCAAAAACAAGCGCAGTGCCCAATCATATAAACCACCCAGCACCGATACCATCACATGATCATTATGATCTGCATGCTCATTGGGTAAACGCCCAATAGCATCCCGAATCAACCGTAAAATCAACACATTCACGGCAGGTACCCACGGTGCTGTATCTTCTTGATCTTGGCGCCACGATTGCGTCCACATATCTTGCAAAACTTTCAATAATGCCAAGCCGCCATTTTCATCCGCACACCAGTGGTGCAGCAGCGTTTGCGGCAAATGAGGATACAACGACTGCAAATGCTTCATCATTTCACGAGCAACGGGGTTCATTTTGGGCAGTTGATGTGCCGACACCCGCTGTTTATCAATCATGTATTTTACAGAATAATCATACAAACGTTTTACCGCATTATTAAATACAGCAGACATTTGCGAATGCATCACATAAGGTACATATTCTCGCGCATCTTCACCCGGCACATATAAAGGCAAACGTCGCGCATCCACCCTACAACGTTTTGCAGCACTCTCACCTTGCTGCAAGATGGGGCGATACCAACTCCAACGATAATCAAAATATTCAGGTGAAAGCATGGTTTTCCGCTCCTTTCAAACTTAACCTTAACACATACAACATTGGTTCATTGCCCATTCATAGGTAGAGTGCGCCCCTAAGTTAAGGTAAAAAGCATGCAAAATGCAACATTTACAACAACCACAGGAAAAACACGATGAAACTTTTTTTCACGCTATGTCTATCTTTTATAGCACAAATACTGCTAATAACAAGCACAAATGCTGCCAATTTACCTACAAAACCTGAGATAATTATAGTAACGCTTCCTCCCTTATCAGGGTTGGTGACATGGCTTGCGCCTAAAGCTGAGGTACAGTGTTTGTTGCCCAACAATGCAGACCCGCATCATTTCCAGCTTACCCCTCGCCAAGTCAGTCAACTTCAGCAAACCACGCTGCTCATCCGCTCCCCCCGAGATGACAAGTTTTGGTCAAGCTTTCAAACTCCCGCACCTACTCTGGCGCTATGGCCAACCACTAAACATCTTCATCATGAACCCAACCATGCTTGGCTTAACCCTCAAGCTGTGAAACAAACTTTACCCTTGCTTGCAGACCAACTCAGACTCACCTATCCCGAGCAAGCACCAGCGATTCAAAAGCAGCTTTCACTTGCCCAAAAGCAGAGCAATATGGTCTGGAAAGCATGGCAAGCTTTGGTAGAAAAGTTTGATTTAAAGCAGCGTGGCATCATGATGCAACATCCTTCTTGGCAAGGTTTGTTTCAAGCTTTGGGCGTACCTATTCGTGGCATACTTGAATCAGCACAACATGGGCAAGAATATGGCCCTAGAAAATTAGAAAAAGCACTCTCCACGCTCCAGCAATACCCTGATACCGTATTGATTGGTGATGCCAAGCATAACAATCGTGCCTTGGAGTGGTTACAAAAGCATAGCAATCACCCTTTGATTAAATTGGATGCCATTGGCAAATGCAACACCCCATGGCTGGAGCTGATGCAGCATAATCTTGAAACTTTAGACAAGGCTTTGCGACCATGAGCACACCTGTGGTTCATCTGTCACACATCCGCTTTGGCTCGGATAAAAAACCTGTGCTCGATAATCTGTCTCTGGATGTCAATGCGGGGCATTTTATGGGCATTATTGGCCCCAATGGTGCAGGTAAAAGCACCTTACTCAGCATTATTGCAGGCTTAAATAAACCCAGTGCTGGGCATATTGATTTGTTTGGTAAATGCTTAAATCAAAACACACGTCTAAAATTGTCTAAAGATTTAGGTTACTTGCACCAAGCCCAAAGCAAACAACCAGATATACCACTTAGCGTTTACGATGTGGTCGCCATGGGCTTGAGCAGCTACAACACCTCGCTATTTCGCTATATGTTGCGCAACCGTAAACAGGAGAAAGAACAAGTTTGCCATGCCCTTGATTTGGTAGAAATGACTGCGCATCAACATGCCGATTTCAGGCAACTTTCTGGAGGACAACAGCAGCGTGTTCGTTTGGCGCGCGCTTTGGTGCGAGAGCCCAAACTATTATTGCTTGATGAACCCTCTGCTGCTTTAGACAGCCGCCATCAAGAAAAATTATATCAACTTCTGCGTAAGCTTTGCGATGAAAAAGGCATGACTGTGCTTATGGTTGAGCATGATATTGCCGCCATCACATCTTATGTGGATTCAGTGGCATGTTTGAATAAAAACATTCATTACCATGCCAAAAAAGGCGACACCATTCCTGATGAGGTTTGGCGTGAAATGTATGGTGACCATGTCAATATCGTTGCCCACGATGCAAGCTGCATCGGTTGCGCGCCAGTAAGCCATAGTTCTGACCACGAGCATCATCATGATTGATTTCTTAAGCAGCTTCTTCTCAAGCCCTGTGATGCAAGCAGCCTTTTGGCCTGCGCTTTTGATTGCAGTGCTCACATCATCCATGTCCATGATGGTTTTGGCACACCGCTTATCCTTTTTAACCGTAGGCGTATCCCATGCCTCGCTCGCAGGTTTAGGGCTTGCCGTCACCCTTAGTTTACCCCTGCTGCCCACCGCCGCTATCACCGCCATCATCATTGCCTTATTATTGGCTGCCATGCCTAATCGCCAAGGCATCAATGAAGATACAGGCACGGGCGTACTGTTTGCTGGCAGCATGGCACTGGGTGTCATCCTTATTTCCAATGCCAACAGCTATGAAGTGGATTTATTCGGGCTTTTGTTTGGCAATATCCTCACCGTATCCGAGCAAGATAGCAGGTGGATTACCTGGGGCAGTTTGTTTGTATTGCTTAGCTTAATAATGTGGGCAAAAAGCTGGTGGAGCATGGCATTTGATATGGTCACCGCCAAAGCGTCGGGCATTGCCACAGCTAGACTTCGCCTGATTTTATATGGTGTGATGGGTTTAACCGTGGTCATGTGCGTTAAGCTTGCAGGTATTGTGCTCACCACAGGTTTATTGGTTCTCCCTGCGGCATGTGCATGGTTTTGGGGTCGCTCCATGTTCAGCTTATGGGCATTAAGCCTATCCTTTTCGTTAACAGGTACATTCGCTGGCTTGATGTGGTCATATCAGTATGATTGGCCATCAGGTGCAGCCATTATTTTGATGTTATGCGTATTATTTATGCTGAGCTGGCTGAGCTCTTGGCTTAAGCAGCAACTATCCGAGGTTTGACATGACTTTTGACTATATCCAAGCCATCCATGATGCCAAAGTGTATGATGTGGCTATCAAAACACCCTTGGTTGCAGCGCCAAAGCTGAGCAAACGCCTTAACAATCGTATCGCTTTCAAACGCGAAGATTTACAGCCTGTATTTTCGTTTAAACTGCGTGGTGCATACAATAAAATCGCCAATTTGAG
>JALWRX010000015.1 GCA_027080505.1 Ghiorsea sp. | reverse complement strand
ATATCAAACGTCATTATTATTACAGCCATGAAAGTATTAATCCAACACGGATTGTGCCTAAAGGTGTGCCAGAAATCTTCTGTTAGGAGGTTGTTATGAAGAAAATGAAAGCTTTAACGGTACCTGAAGGTGATGGTGTTGTGGTGCAGCGTTTAATGCCTGTGCAAGGGTTGATGAACTTCGACCCCTTTGTACTTATGGATCACTTTGATATTGAAGGTGGCGGTTTCCCCGATCATCCACACCGTGGTTTTGAAGCTATTACCTATATGTTGGACGGTGGTATGCAACATGCAGATAATTTGGGAAATAAATCCATTGTGTATGCAGGTGGTTTGCAACGGTTCACGGCAGGCAAAGGTTTGGTACACTCAGAAATGCCTCAAGGGCGAGCGCAAGGCATACAGCTTTGGATTAACTTACCTAAACGATTGAAACAATTGCAGCCTAGCTATCAACAGGTAGATGCAGAAGATGTGCCAAGTGATAGCAATGATGGGGTTAGAGTGCGAACAGTTGTGGGTGAAGGTTCACCCACGAAATTGCAAACATCAGTATTATATTTAGATATAAGTTTAAAGCAGGGCAGTGTGTACCAGCGGCATATTGAGCGACATATGCGTGGTTTTGTGTATGTGCTTGAAGGTGAAATAACACTTAATCAAGAGCGCGTAACCACAGCCGAAGCTGTATTCTTTGAAGTAGGTACAACATTGTCGTTGTTGGGTAAACAAAGCAGCCGTGTGTTGGTTTGTTTTGGCAAGCCGCACGGTGAACCCATTCATCAGCATGGCCCATATGTGGATTAAGCCTAAGACACGAAGATATAAAGAGAGAGGTGTAGCGTGAGCCAAGAGCAAGAAAACTCGGAATTTATAACGCATGAGCTATTTAAAAAACGTTGGAGTACACGGGCATTTGATACGAGTAAGGATGTATCAACGCAAGACTTAAATGAATGTTTGGAAGCAGCTCGCTGGGCACCTTCGTGTTTCGGTGCTGAACCTTGGCGTTTTATTGTATGTCACAAAACATACGAGCCAGAAGCGTGGAAATCATTATTGGCTTGTTTGGCACCAAAGAATCAGGAGTGGGCACAGTTTGCCCCAGTATTGTTGATGGTGTGTACGCATAAGGTTTTTCAGCATAATGGTAAAACCAATGCTTGGGCTGAATATGATGCAGGTGCAGCCAGTGTATCATTATGTTTGCAGGCAGCAGCTTTAGGGCTGATGAGCCATCAAATGGGTGGGTTTGATGCAGAAGCTGTGCGCAAAAGTTTTGCCGTTCCTCAAGACTTTAAACCTATGGCAGCGATAGCTTTGGGTTACCATGGTGATTTGGCACAGCTTGATGAAGACTTCCAAAAAATTGAGCAGGCTAAGCGCAAGCGTAAACCATTGATGGATATTGCCTTTACAGGTGGCTGGGATAAGCACTAAGGGTGAGACTATAGTTGTTGTGTTTTAAGTATTATAAATGATACCCGATTGTTTGGCATACTGTTGTAATACGGCAGCGGCTTTATTTTGTAAAACTTCTTGGCTAACAGTGATGCCTCGTTGCTGTAGTTCGTTTATCCAATCGGGGTGTTTAGCACCTTCATCAAAACCAATGGCTTCTGCATCTGCTGAGGTGGCAGCATAAGCCAGATGTTGAATGCCTGACCATGGTATAGCACCAAAACACATAGCGCAGGGTTCACAACTGGTAAGCAATTCAAAATGACCATGTTCTTTTAAGTCATATGTTTGTAAGGCCTGTTGGGCAAGTATGATAGCTGTCATTTCAGCATGGTTGGTACAGTTGTGGCTGGGTACAACGATGTTTACACCCACAGCCAATAATTGTTGGTTTTGCATATTAAAAATAGCGGCAGCAAAAGGCCCACCTGTTTGTTGAACTACGTTTTGTTTGGATAGCTGGATGACAAAGTCCATGCGCGATTCAAGACTTGAGAAATCACCATGAATACGCACACAAGCACTGACCCAATCGTTGACCCAAGAAGGTAGATTGAAACCAGTGCTTGTTGTTTGGATATGATAAATAATGCGACCTAGCTTAATGCCTAAAGTGGCGAATGCCTGTGTAAATCATGGTTAAACCATGTTCATCAGCAGCTTGAACAACTTCTTCATCACGAATCGAACCACCTGGTTGAATCACTGCTGTTGCGCCAGCTTCAGCCAAAGCATCGACGCCATCTCGGAATGGAAAGAATGCATCTGATGCAACGGCAGAGCCTTTAATGGCTTCGCCGCCGTGTTGCACGGCAATGCGGGTTGAGTTGACGCGGTTCATTTGCCCTGCACCCACGCCCAAGGTTACACCACCTTTGGCAAATACAATGGCATTGGATTTCACATGTTTGGCAACAGACCAGGCAAACATCATATCTTGCCATTCTTCTTCAGTAGGCTGGCGTTTGCTGACTACTTTGCACATATCACGTGTTAAAATATGGTCATCACGCTCTTGAACCAATAAGCCGCCACTGACGCGTTTGAAGTCTAGTCCACCTTGCACAGGAGCAACTGATGGTGCGAGCAAAACGCGCAAATTCTTTTTAACACTTAATGTTTCCAAAGCTTCTTCAGAGAAACCTGGTGCAATCACTACTTCCATAAAGGTTTGGGCAATGAGTGATGCTGTTTCATTGTCCAAAGGTTGATTGAATGCTGCGATACCACCAAATGCAGATGTGCTGTCGGCTGCTCTGGCACGCTCATAAACTTCAGCTTGTTTACCACCTACTGCTACACCACAAGGGTTGGCATGTTTGACAATCACGGCTGCATTTTCGGAGAAATCACGCACACAGGCAAATGCAGCATCTGCATCGGCAATATTATTATAAGACAATGCTTTGCCTTGTAATACTTCACAATCAGCAAGGGAAGTTACAGGGTCTTCAACATCGGCATAAAATGCACCAGCTTGATGTGGGTTTTCACCATAACGAAGTTCATCTGCTGTTTTGATAAACTGGCGGGTAAAAATATCAGGGAACTGACGCTTGCTGCCATCAGTGTTTAGAGCAGAAAAATGATTGGCAATCGCACCATCATAAGCCGCTGTATGTGCATAAGCTTTGACCGCAAGACCACGGCGTTTGTTGACATCCAAAGAACCGTCTTTCATTGAATCAATCACCATATTATAATCAGAAGGGTCAACCACAATGGTCACAAATTCATGGTTTTTAGCCGCAGCACGAACCATGCAAGGTCCACCAATATCGATGTTTTCAATGGCATCAGTAATTGTACAATCTTCTTTGGCAACGGCTTCACGGAATGGGTATAGGTTAACACAAACCACATCAATACGCTCAATGCCATGCTCGACCATAGAAGCCAAGTCGCCATCATTATCGCGCCTAGCTAAAATGCCGCCATGCACTTTAGGGTTTAAGGTTTTTACACGACCATCCATCATTTCTGGGAAACCTGTGTAGTCGGACACATCACGCACTTCAATGTTTGCTTCACGCAGCAATTTTGCAGTGCCACCCGTGGAAAGCAGGCTAAAGCCTTGTGCAATCAATTGGCTGGCAAAGTTTTCAATGCCTGTTTTGTCGGAGACACTTAATAAGGCGTATTGGATGGGTGTAGACATAGATGTTGTTCCTCATGGTTTAAAGTAAGGCAGCGCAAGCTACGCATCAAAAGAGCAAGTGCAATGGAAACCCCTATGTATAGATTGTGATACAAGTTACATATGAGGTGTAGCCTTTCTCAACGCTTAGGTTTAGATTGCGCGCATGGCTCTGACGAAACAAGAAATGATGCAAGCTTATCAAGATTTAATCGCAGCTTACCCTGAAGACTTGCGCATTGCCCGACCTTTGATTCAAATGCTACAAGCAAGAGGGGATACCGAGGCTGCACGAAACCTCGCGATGGAGATGGCTAGGCGCATGGTATCATTGGGATATTCAAGCTATGCGCTTGCCTTTCTGAGCCTTTGTGAGCAGTTAGGTCATCCTGATACAGATGAAATTGAGTCGATGAAAACCATTGCAGAGTTAACACTAGGGTCGCCACCGCAAACTTTAAGTGAGGCAGGTAAGGTTTTTTCCTTGATTGAGGCGCTTTCGGACTCAGAATCCCAAGAGTTTCTTCGCCAAGGTACCTTGTGTAAGGTTAAAAAAGGCGAAGTGATTGTTAAACAAGGTGAAATAAGTCATAATTTTTATTTGATTCTTGAAGGTGAAGTCCGCGTACAAGTGGATACTAAATCAGGCGAGCATTTTGAAGTTGGTTCACTGAAACAAGGCGACTTCTTTGGTGAAGTTGCATGTATTTATCAGCTACCGCGTACGGCAACAGTTGTGGCTTTTGTGGATTCAACATTGTTAGAGTTTTCTAATGAAACAGTGGATGCAATGGTACATATGTCTCCAATCGCTGGAGATAGTTTAATGAAGGTTGTGCAACGCCGCATGATTGAAACTATCTCCTTTATGCATCCTGCCTTTACCAAGCTTGGTGCTGAAGATAGACAGTGGTTGGAAGAAGATTCTGAGTTGGTTGAGTATTTTCCAGGGCGTGTTTTACGTAAAGATTCAGATGCTAAAGAAGCTGCCTTTTTTTATGTGATTGTTTTCGGTAAAATCGAAGCCAAGCGAGGGGGGCAGACGAAGTGTATATTGGGTGTGAATGCCATGTATGGTAATGCAAGCCCTACCTTGCGGTTACCTGAAGATACAGAGCTGGTGGCTGTGGAACGCACCTTAGCTTGTCGTATGCCGTTACAAATATTTGATACTTTTTATAATACTTACGCAGATTTTGAACTTTGGGTGAATAACCATGTAAGTAAGCGTAATGCCGCACTGGGGTCATCGGTAATTTTAAATAATTAAGCTTGGTGGCTGAGTTTCATCTCATCTTTTTAAATATTTAGCACATTCTTTATTTTAAATAAGTTCTGTTCGTTGCAGATAACAAAAGAGCCTTAGGCACAAGGATTAAACATGTGCCTAAGCTGGTTTTCGTTGTTGTCTATTTTGAACGCTGTTGTAACCAAGTTTTAAGATTACCGCCTGTATATTTGCGACCATCTTCTGCAAAAATGGTTGGTGTGCCGCGCACGTTTAGTTTTTCTGCAAGTTTCATATTATCATCAATAGGTGTTTTGCAGGTAGCTTTGTTTAAAGTTTTATTGTTTAGCATCACATCAAGCATGGCTTGGTGTTGGTCTTTAGCGCACCAAATTGACTTGGATTTCTCATAGGCATTAGGGTGCAGTTGGGTGAGTGGAAATAAGAAAGTATAAACGCGGATGCCAGTTTCATGTTGCAAGTTCTTTTCTAAACGTTTGCAGTATGGGCAGTCTGGGTCAGTGAACACTGCCATTTTAAGACCATCTTTGGGTCCACTCACAATCGCATTTTTTAAAGGTAAGTCAGACCAGTTGATACGGTTGATATCGGCTAGACGTTTGGCTGTTAAATCCTGTTTGTTGTGCGTATCAAACATATGACCATTGATAAGGTATTGCCCTGTTTTATCTGTGTAATAAATGGTGTCACCGACTTGGACTTCATAAACACCTGCGATAGGTGTGTTATGAATAGCTTTGATAGGCATATCTGCAAGCGTGGTGCGAATTGCTGTTGCTATCTTTGCATTTGCAGCTTGTGTATCCGCTGCCCAACTGGTGAAAGGCAGGAGAAGTGTACAAAGTAATAGTAATGATTTCATAGTTTTCCTCGCTTGTTGCTTGAATGTCAGTATATAAAATTAAAACGAAGTCTAGCGGTTTATTTTGAAGTTGTCGCTGAATAAAGTTAACCTTGCCATCATGGAATGGATTAAAGTTTTACACATTATGATGTTTACATCTTGGTTTGCTGGATTGTTTTATTTACCGCGTTTATTTGTGAATCATGCGATGACAGAGAACGAGGCAGTGCATCAACAGTTAGCTATCATGGAGCGCAAACTTTATCGGTTTGTTACGCCAATGATGTGGTTGACGGTGATTACAGGTGCTACGATGGCGTATGACCAATGGGAATACTTTGGTAACCAACTTTGGTTTGGCCTTAAAGTGACTACAGTGCTTTTATTAATGCTTTATCACTTTTATTGTGGGCACTTGGTGAAAGTTTTTGCACAAAGTAAAAATGTGCGCGACCATGTATTTTATAGATTTTTTAACGAAATCCCTGTGTTTGGTTTGGTAGCTGTATTAATCTTTGTCATTGTTCGCCCTTTTTAAGTTTTATTTAGTGCCACCTCTTTAGTGGTTATTTTATAACATTACAATGTGCAGGTTGGATTTAGACCTGATTTCAGGCATATTGCGCCGCCCTTAAAGATTGTTTGTTTGATTTAACCTCGGAGAATCCATGTTATACACACTATATAAAAAACACGTTTGGAGTGCTAAAGACGATGTTTTATCGGGCTTAACCGTGGCACTTGCTTTGGTGCCAGAGGCAGTTGCCTTTGCATTTGTGGCAGGTGTGCATCCGTTGGTTGGTCTTTATGCGGCATTTATGGTGGGGCTTGTCACTTCGCTAGTAGGCGGTCGCCCTGGTATGATTTCAGGGGCAACAGGTGCTTTAGCAGTGGTGATGGTAGCATTGGTAGCAGAGCATGGTGTAGAATATTTGTTTGCCACGGTTGTACTTATGGGTGCGCTGCAAATTATCTTTGGTCTGCTTAAGTTTGGTAAGTTTATTCGTATGGTGCCATACCCTGTAATGCTTGGTTTTGTGAATGGGCTTGCGATTGTGATTTTCTTGGCGCAATTACCGCAGTTTCAAGTGGATGGACAATGGATGCAGGGGAAAGAACTTTATATGATGCTTGCCCTTGTGGTTGCAACCATGGCAATTATGTATTTTCTACCTAAATTCACATCGGCTGTGCCTGCGGGTTTAGTGGCGATTGCAGGATTGTCTGCCGTAGTAATTTTTGGTGGTTTAGATACCAAAACGGTGGGTGATATTGCGCATATTGGTGGTTCGCTTCCATCATTCCATATTCCTTCTGTGCCGCTCAACCTTGATACCCTTTATATTATATTGCCTTATGCGGTGATTCTTGCAGCTATCGGTTTGATTGAATCGTTATTAACCATGACGGTGCTTGATGAACTTACTGGTACTCGTGGGCAGGGCAATCGCGTATCGATTGGGCAGGGCTTGGCAAATCTAGTGACGGGTTTCTTTGGTGGCATGGGTGGTTGCGCTATGATTGGGCAATCCATGATTAATATTTCATCGGGTGGTCGCCGTAATTTGTCGGGTATTGCCGCGGCATTGTTTTTACTATCATTCATCTTGTTTGCCAATGAATTGATTGAGATGATTCCTGTGGCAGTGCTTGTGGGCATTATGTTTATGGTAGTCATTGGCACATTTGAGTGGGGAAGTTTTAATATGTTTAACAAAATTCCCAAACAAGATGTGTTTGTGGTAATTCTGGTGACCGTGGTGACTGTGTTTACTGATCTTGCGATTGCTGTGGTTGTGGGTGTGATTGCATCAGCATTGGTGTTTGCATGGCAAAATGCCAAACATATTTATGCTGTGCCTAAAGATTTAGAGTCGGGGGAGCGTGTGTATGAAATGCATGGCCCATTATTCTTTGCCTCGGCGCACAGGTTTAATGAACTGTTTGATCCAGCAAATGACCCTGATGAAGTGATTATTGATTTTGCCCATTCGCGTGTAGCAGATCATTCAGCAATTGAAGCTATTGATAATTTGGCAGAGAAGTATAAAAAAGCAGGTAAGAGCCTACATTTGCGTCATTTAAGCCAAGATTGTAAGGCGTTATTAAAAAAAGCTAGTGGTCTTGTTGAAATAAATATCAAAGAAGATCCGCATTATCATATTGCTGACGATAAACTGGCCTAATTTTTCTATCTAGGGTTTTGGTTGCCCTACACCTGTGTTTGAAAGTACTCACTTACTCGAAGTAAGCTGCGCGTTTTCGCCTTGATGTCGGATAAAACAATCCCAGTTAGTTAAAATTAGTACAATTAATTTATCTTGATGTACAACCCGCCAACTATTTTTTTCTGCTATTCTTTTTGCGATAGAGGTTGTCAGCTTTTTTTCTAAGCCTAGCTTGGATATTCTTAATTCTGTTGGCTTCTTTATCTTCTAAATGCACAGATGTACTATCGATATCATCCCCTATATCAATGCTTAGTGCATCTGATTTTTTCATGCCTAGCTTTTGAGAGTTGAAAACACTTTTATGTCCAGTGAGTAAAAAACTAATCACGGCACTTATTGCTGCATAG
>JALWRX010000014.1:7058-28674 GCA_027080505.1 Ghiorsea sp. | reverse complement strand
CCAACACATTGGTGGGGTAGAACTTCGCCATATCTTGGCTATCGGTTTTACCATCCCAACCTAGCGTTGAGAAAGGCCATAAGCCTGATGAAAACCAAGTGTCCAATACATCTTCATCTTGTTTGATATTTTTAGAGCCACAGCCCGCACAAGCATCAGGTGTATTTCTGTCCACTGTGATATGGTCGCAATCGGCACAATACCAAGCAGGGATTTGATGACCCCACCAAAGCTGACGAGAAATGCACCAATCTTGGATGTTGCGCATCCATTCAAAGTAAGTTTTTTGCCAATGTTCAGGTACAAATTTAATCTCGCCGCTTTCCACCGCTTCAATCGCAGGGTCTGCCAAATCTTGAATGGCAACATACCATTGGTCGGTTAAATATGGCTCAATCACCGCATGTGAGCGGTCGCCACGACCAACTTTATGTTCATGCTCTTCAACCTTGTATAACAATCCTTCAGCTTCTAAATCGGCAATAATGCGTTCCCGCGCTTCATATCTATCCAAGCCTACATATTGCTCGGGGATAAAATCTTCATTGTTGATGTGCGCAGTGTTGGTGAAGATATTAAGCATAGGCAAATCATGGCGTTTACCGACTTCATAATCGTTGAAATCATGGGCTGGGGTGATTTTCACACAACCTGTACCAAATTCAGGGTCAACATATTCATCAGCAACTACAGGGATTGTACGATTGCACAATGGCAAGATGAGTTCTTTACCAATCAAATCTTTATAACGTTCATCGGATGGATGAACAGCAACCGCGCCATCACCCAATAATGTTTCAGGGCGGGTGGTGGCAACAATCACATGTTTACTTGGGTCATCAGCATGGGGATATTGAATATGCCAGAAATGACCAGCTTCTTCCTCATGTACCACTTCCAAATCAGACACAGCCGTTTCGAGTACAGGGTCCCAGTTCACCAAACGTTTGCCACGATAAATCAAACCTTCTTCAAACAAACGCACAAACACTTCTTGCACCGCAGCCGATGAGCCTTCATCCATGGTGAATCGCTCACGCGACCAATCAATGGAGAAACCCAAATGCTTCATTTGCCCTAAAATTGTGCCGCCTGATTCTGCTTTCCATTCCCAAACTTTTTCGATGAACTTCTCACGACCTAAATCACGGCGGTGAACACCTTGCGCATCAAGCTGACGCTCAACAACCATTTGCGTGGCAATACCTGCATGGTCTAGCCCAAGTTGCCACAATACTTCTTTGCCCATCATGCGTTGCCAGCGAATCAGAATATCCTGAATCGTGCCAGAAAAAGCATGACCCATATGCAGGCTGCCCGTCACATTCGGTGGGGGAAGGGTGATGCTGTATTGCCCTTGTCCGTTCGGGTTGGGTTTAAATGCATCCGAGTTTAACCACTGTTCAGTGGTTTTTGGCTCCATAGCTTGCGGGTTGTATGCTGTTGGCGAATCGCTCATGTGTTGTGTGTTCCTAATAATCTTTATTGTTCAAATCTTTGATGTGATTTTTAATTCCAATGCTAATCAAACCAGGTAACCAAGTTTGTAAATGGTCGTTGATTTGCTGTGCGACATCTGCGCTCACGGCTTGTACCATATCTTGTAATTCATCATCACTTAAAAAGACTTTTTTTATTTCTGCAGTCACTTGTTCTTCTAAGTCTTGCGGCTGCTCATTATCCTCTTGTAAGACTTCTTCCATCATCACTTCAACCAACTCGGTATGGTTGTCCAAATCATCTTCTGAAGTATTTTCTGACTCACTTTTATCAGCAGAAACGCCAGCATTGCTTACATGCTGTTCAGGTGCATGGTCTGCTTTACTTTCTTCTGCTTTAGTGCCTGCTGCGTCTTTTTCATTGGAAGTTTGCTCTATCCATAAAGGTAAAGCTTCTTGTGCGCTAGGTTCTAATAGTTCTTCAGTCAACAGAATACGATGACGTGGCATACTATCTTCTGTTACGGGTTCATCATCTTGATGTTCATCATGAGGTAATTCGGTTTCATCGGGGCTATTATCATCTAAGTTATCTTCAATGAAGTCGTTTTCAGCTAAGTTTTCCTCAATTACATTGTCATGAACTACATCGTCAGCAGTGTTTGTATCAGCAGGCTCTTGCGTTTTTCCTGACGATAGCGGTATATCATTGCCATCGTTTACTTCTGGAGCTTGTGCCTCTTGTTCATCTGAACTTTTTTCTTGATTGGAATTGACTGTATCATCGAAGTCAGGCAAATCAGTTTCATCCAGTGAAAAGTCAATCTCTTCATTAGCTTCTTGATTCAAATTAAGCATGGCATCTTTGTCTATATCGTGAACAGTATCAGCTTGTGCTTCTGCCTTGTGCTCTTCTTCAATATTCTTTTCTGTTTTGCTCACGGCTTTAGACCGTTCTTCGGACATACCCAATGATAAAAACTCATCAATATCAATTTGATCAAATTCAGAAAGCTCGGGTAAATCTACAGAGGAGGAAAGCCCTAAAGTGTCTTCAGAGGCTTTGACACCTTCCTTGACTGAATCTTTGCGTTCGTCATCTTGCAAAGTGTAAGGTTGTTTTTGGCTAAGCATTTCATCAATGCTTGCTAAAATTTCATCAATGTCGCGTTCATCGGGGCGCTTATCACTCATGCGGCGATGATAAGTTGCTTTATGAGTATGGGCAACAAGTCTTGTTTAAGCTTTGACTAACAAGGCTTCGGCGCGTTGCATATCTTCAGGTGTATCCACACCCAAACAATGGTAATCACCAATGGTAACAGCGATAGGGTAACCATGATGTAATACCCTAAGTTGCTCTAATTGTTCAACTTGTTCGGCTTTGCATGGTGTTAAATCACTGTATTGAAGTAAAAAGTCACGGCGATAGGCATACAATCCCACATGTTGTAGTTTGTCTGAGTCTTGTAGTGCTTCGCTGTTGCGTGGGTAAGGTAGTGGCGAGCGGCTAAAATACATGGCGTGCCCCGCAGCATTACAGACCACTTTCACCACATTAGGGTCATCAAAATCAGCTACTTGGCGAATAGGGTGGGCAAGGGTTGCCATTTGTAGCTCAGCTTGATGTGCAAAGGGCTTGATAACATCACAAATAGCTTGTGGGTCTATTAATGGCTCATCACCTTGCACATTAATCACAATATCCACATCAATATCAGCAAAAGCTTGGGCAAGTCGCGCTGTACCACTTTCATGGTCAGGGTTGGTCATGGCGACTTCAGCACCAGCTTTGATAGCGGCATCAGCAATGCCTTGATGGTCGGTTGCTACAATCACGCGCCCAAGCCTTGTTTGCAAGGCGCGTTCAATCACGTGCACAATCATAGGTTTACCTGCTAGGTTGGCTAAAGGTTTGCCTGGAAAACGTGTGGAATCAAAACGAGCAGGAATACCTATGGCGTAAGTTAAATCAGGTGCAAGCTTAGACATGACTTGTATTCGCCATGGTTTCAATTTCTTGCCAATCTGCGGTGGCAGTGCCGACTTTTCCAACCACAACACCTGCTGCAAAATTGGCTATTTTGGCGGCTTCTAAAGGTGATTTTCCTCTAGCTAAACTGGCGGTAAACACTGCAATGACTGTATCACCAGCACCCGTTACATCAAAAACATCACGTGCTGCTGTAGGAATATGATGACATTGCTTGCCATCAAATAAGGTCATGCCGCGTTCAGAGCGGGTGATAAGGATATATGCCAAACCTAACTCTTGATGCAGGTGTTTTGCCATATTTTCCACATGCTTATCATCATTGATATTATCCATGCCAGCCATTTGTGATGCTTCAAGTAGGTTGGGTGTGATAAAAGTTGCACCTTGATAATATGCTGTGTTTAAAGGTTTGGGGTCTACGCCGATAATCTTGCCTTGCAATTCTGGGATAAGTTTGCGTAACAACTCGGGTGTGAGCACACCCTTGGCATAATCAGAGATAATAATTGCTGATGCATGTTCTGCTTTGCTACGAATGGCATCCAGTAGCCAGTTTTGTGTAACAGCATCGATGTTGGAGTTCCACTCATGGTCATAGCGTACGATTTGTTGATGTTGGGCAATGACTCGTGTTTTGATGGCAGTGGGGCGGTTATTGGTTTTGGTGAGTACACCTGAATCATCTGAGCTAAGTTCGCCCAAGCGATGATGTACCCAAGCACCAGGTTCATCATCACCTACCACACCAAACATGGCAGATGGCGCGTCGAGTGCATGTAAATTGCGAATCACATTGGCAGAACCACCCAAACGGCGATCTACTTTTCCGACATTGACCACTGGTACAGGTGCTTCGGGAGAAATACGCGTGACATCGCCCCAGATAAACTCATCTACAATAATGTCACCAATGACTAAAATCATGATGTTTCTCTCCTTTGCAAGCGAATCTCGGCTGCACGTTGGTTGACCTCGGTTTTTAGTTGCCCGCAAGCTGCAGATATATCTCTGCCTTTGGATATGCGAACTACTGCCACTACACCTGCATCATTAAGGTAATTACGAAACATATCAACCACTTCATCAGTAGGTCGGGTAAAACGGCTACCCATAAAAGGGTTGAAAGGCAGGATGTTGACCGTGCAGCCTAATGATAAAGCAATATCACGCAGGCGCTTGGCATCATTCACGCTATCATTGATGCCTGCAAGCAATACATACTCAATGAGAATACGTTTTTTATTGCGTGCGCCCACGTATTTATGCATCACTGCAAGCAAGTCTTCAAGCGGATACTTTTGATTGATAGGCATGATTTGATTGCGTGTTTGATTGGTGGTGGCATTGAGTGAAACGGCCAAAGAACACGGTAAATCATCATCAAGCATTCGGTAGATAGCAGGTACTAAACCTGCAGTAGAAATCGTCACACGACGTGGGCTTAATGCCATACCAAGTTCGTGGGTAACCATGCGTACAAATTGGGCAACATGTTCGTAATTATGCAGGGGTTCACCCATGCCCATCATCACGATATTACGCGGGAAATAACCCAGTGTTTGTTTGGCAACCAAGACCTGTTGCATCATTTCGGCAGTGGTTAAATTGCGTGTTAAACCTGCGGTAGCTGTTAAACAAAATTCACAACCAATAGCACAACCTACTTGCGAAGATATACATTGGGTCAAACGCCCTTCAGCAGGAATAAGTACGGACTCAACATCTTTGTTGTCTGCCATGCGCATGAGTAGCTTTTGTGTAGTGTCTTCGGCTTGTTGGTTGGCAATGATTTCAGGTAAAGCCAAAGATGTGTTTTCTTGCAGCCAATGTAATAGTTTTTTAGGGAAGTCTGGGATGTTTTCCAAGTCAAACTCACCATAACGAAAGACTTTGCCCATGATTTTTTTTGCATGCACAGGCGACACATCTAGCTGTTCACAAATGTGAATCAATGCTGTGTAATCTAAGCTGAGTAGGTGTGTTTTGGTTGTCATGATTTATCCATACAAACAAAAAAGGGAGCATAAAGCTCCCTTAATGATGATAAGTTTAAAACTTAAAGACCGTATTTGGCTTTGTTTGCTGCAATTTCTTCTGCAGATGGTGGCGTATGATCGGTCACTTCTGCAAGCTCGAAAGCATCACGGTCTGTATCGCAAAGGTCATTAAGTTCGATGTCAGATTCAAACACATCTGGCACATCTTCTTCAGGATAAATGGCTTCCCAAGGGCACTCTGGCTCACAAACTGCGCAGTCAATGCACTCTTCAGGTGAAATATAAAGCATATTTGGTGTCTTATCAGATACCTCTTTAGGCTGATAAAAACAATCCACAGGACATACCGCAACGCAAGCAGTATCAACACAATCTTTACAAAGCTGGGTAACAACAAAAGCCATAATTTTCACCTCTTTAGGAAATAGGAATAATGAGTAGATGCGAACTATACGAGTAAACATCATTTAGCCAAGCACAGAATGATATATGTGTGATGGATGTTATGTGCAGTGTTCAAAAAATGGTATAGCTTTGCCGCATGGATATATCTTATTTTGATTTTTTGATGCCCATACATTGGTTTGCCTTGGCTGCGGTTGTATTGTTTTTTATAGCACTTTACTTGTTTTATCGACACAGGAAATCGGATGCTTTCTTGTTAAAAAAAGCATGGCAAGAGCATAGCTGTGAACATATGAAAGATGCTGTCCTGTTTGATGGGGTAGATAGCTATCTTTTTGCTGATGATGTAGTGCTATTGCAGGGAAAAATATTGATTGTGAAACGTGATGAAAGCCAAGGTTATATCTTTGGTGCAAGTAATATTCATGAATGGACATGTGTAAAAAATCATGTAACAGGTAAATTTAACAACCCTTTAGAGAAAGTAGGGCACTTTGTCACCCAAGTAAAACAAGAATGTGGTTTTGATGCTGTAGTGGGTTGTGTATTGTTTGGTAGCCAAGCTACTTTCCCTAAAGGTGTGCCCGATGGTGTATTACAAATGCAAATGTTGGCTGATGACCTTGAAAAACTTAAAGGTGATGAGCAGCAGCATGACGCAGCAAAAGCAGCATGGGACAAACTAACGCAAATGATTGCGCATGATAAAACTAAAGTAACCTTATAAAAAGCATTTGCAGTGCTTATAAAGACCGAAAAAACACCTTAATTATGCAGGTTTTGTATTCATTGTGAACTTGGCTACCCTGAAATTGAAATAAATCGTTGGGTAACCAAGTTGGTATGATTTTATTGTGGTGTTTAAGCTTGTGACAGAAAGCGTTCAGCATCAAGTGCTGCCTTGCAGCCTTCACCTGCTGAAGTAATGGCTTGGCGATACACAGGGTCTGCCACATCACCTGCAGCAAACACACCAGCTACAGATGTTGCTGTTGTTTTACCTTTGGTGATGACATAACCTGTATCATCTAACTCAAGCTGACCTTTGACAAAATCAGTGTTGGGTTTATGACCAATAGCAATAAATACACCGTGTACTGACAATTCTTTGGTACTGTCATCAATAGTTGAACGCAAACGTGCGCCAGTCACACCAGAATCATCGCCCAAAACTTCATCCAACACATGATTCCATTCGATATTGACATTGTCTAGGCTCATCAATTTATCTTGCATGATTTTTTCGGCGCGAAGTTCATCGCGGCGGTGGACTAAGGTGACAGACTTACAAATATTGGCTAAATAAATGGCTTCTTCTACAGCCGTATCACCACCACCAACAACAAGTACATCTTGGTTGCGATAAAAGAAACCATCACATGTGGCACATGCAGATACACCCTTGCCATTAAACTTTTCTTCGGATTCTAGACCCAAATACATAGCAGATGCACCTGTTGCTAAGATTAGAGCATCACATGTGTATTCACCATCATCACCTGAAAGTTTGAACGGGCGAGAAGATAAATCAGAGCTATGGATATGATCCCAAATCATTTCAGTACCAAAACGCTCGGCTTGGGCTTTAAAATCTTCCATCATTTCAGGGCCTTGAACGCCATCTTTGTAACCAGGGTAGTTATCTACATCCGTTGTTGTGGTGAGTTGTCCACCAGGTTGAATCCCTTGAATAATCACAGGTTTAAGGTTGGCGCGTGCTGCATAAATTGCGGCAGTATAACCCGCAGGGCCAGAGCCTAGAATAATAAGATGATGATGTTGAGGTGTATTGCTCATAATGAATTAACCTTGATATGAATTTACTGGCTGCGAAGGGTACACAAAACAATGCTGATTTTGAACAGCAACGTTACATTTTTAATTAATCGAAGAGATGACGCAGCTTATAACCCAAGCTACCAACCAGCCCACGGTCTTTAGGGGATACTTCATATAACGTACTTACGCCTACACCTTTGAGGGTGAGGTTACGTGGTGGGCCAATGACAATATCATCGGAGTAATCTCGTATTTTAGTGTGAATGAGTCCGTAAACAATTTCATCAATCAACACTTGATTGGTGCGAGCAATACCTTCAATTCTCGCACCCTTATCCATAGCATGCCCAATGTAATCCACACTTGGCCCTGGTATTTCTTTCACATAGCCGCAAGTAATACCAATGCGACAATCCATTTTGCCTACGATTTTTTTCAGCTTCTTACGCTCACTATCCAAACTACTGGTCATTAGCATAGCAGCAAGCACAGCATCAATAGCTGTTTCAAATACAGCCATCACACCATCTCCTAAACGTTTGACCACTACACCATTGTTGCGTTCAATGGCTTGTTCACAAATATCACAAAACATACGGTTGCGCATAAAACCTTTGGTATGTCCCATTTCACGTTTGTATTGGGTGGAGCCGACCAAGTCTGTAAACATAATACATTTGTATTGGTCAGGTGTGGTTGCAATCACATTGGCAACGTCTTCAATGATTTTATCGAAGTTGATAGGTGTGGTATCGAGCTTGTTTGAAGAACGCTTGGCAGCAAGGGTAGGTAATATTGCAGTTTCACCATTGGCAATCATTTCTATGGTTGAGTCGTGCTCTAAAGCTTGCTGAATTTCATCGGCTTGGCTAGGTTGATTGGGTTTTATTTCCTTTACCACATGATGTTTATTATGCTTCGCCATGATTCTTTCTCCCCAGTCATTACAACCATAGTTGCTTCAAATGCACAATATGGTTTCATTCAAGACCAAGAATAAATGTAACCTATCGCACAAAATTGTGCAACTGATGCTTAAAAAGGTGCTTCAAAATAAGTCATGATGTTTGGATAATGATGGATGCAGCCTTCAAACCATCAACAGCGGCACTAACAATGCCACCAGCATATCCAGCACCTTCACCTACAGGGTATAAACCACGCAAAGATGTGGATTGTAAGCTTTTATCGCGGGTAATACGCACAGGAGAGCTGGTGCGCGACTCTACAGCTAGCATATTGGCATGTTCGGAAACGAAACCATGCATTTTGCGGTCAAAGGCTTGCAGCCCTTCTGATAATGGATTGCTTAACCACGTAGGTAATATTTCACGAATATCCGCAGCTTCAACGGCAGGTTTAAAGCGTGAGTTTGCCAGTGTTCCGCTGGGTTTGTTTTTGATGAAATCTGTGATTTTCATGGCAGGGGCTGCATAGGCTTGAGCGGTTGCCTTAAATGTCTTTTCTTCCAGTTCACGTTGTAAACGTATGCCACATAGCGGGTCATCGCCCAAACCGTGTTTAGCAATATCTTTCGGAGTGACCTGCACTACGATACCCGAATTGGCAAAAGGGCTTGAACGTTTGGCATTGCTCATACCATTTACAGCCATTTTACCCACTTCAGTAGGTGAGGGCAGTATCAAACCACCAGGGCACATACAAAAGCTAAACACACCGCGTTTACCCATGGTTTTATCAGGTACTTGATGGGTTAAACTGTATTCAGCAGCGTGTAATTTAGGATGTTGGGAAGACTTGCCAAACTGACATGAATCCACCCAGTCTTGCTCATGTTCAGTGCGCACACCCACTGCAAAATCTTTGGCTTCCAAGCTTATGCCGATGGCTTGCATATGTTCAAAGGTATCACGGGCAGAATGCCCAATCGCCAAAACAACAGATGATGCCTCAATTTCTTCACCACTTGCAAGGCGAACACCTGTTATTGCGCCTTCATGGGTAAGCAGGGTTTCAACTTTACTTTCAAAACGATAATCCACACCTTGCTCAATCAAATAATGACGCATGGCTTTGATGATACGTACAAGTCTATCCGTGCCCAAATGCGGGTGCGCATCCACCAAAATATCTTCTTTGGCACCAAAACGAACAAATTCTGCCAACACCCAACGTACAAAAGGATGTTTGATGCGGGTATAAAGCTTGCCATCGGTATAAGTGCCTGCACCACCTTCACCAAAACATACATTGCTTTCAGGGTTTAACTCGCCTCTGCTTCTCAATCGTCCAATATCTTTCATGCGTGTTTCCACAGGTTTACCACGTTCTAATAAAGTGACTTGTTTGCCAGCCTCAATCAGGGCAAGTGCTGCAAAAAGACCAGCAGGCCCAGCACCCACCACAATCACATGTTCATCGTTATTTTGCTTGCCATTTTGTGGGGCTATCAAACTATCAGGCTTTTCAATGTCCAAACGTGAAGGCACATTGACTTGAATCTGAGGGGATGTTTTGGGCTTGCTACCCAAAGCAAGTGTACACTCCACACTGCATACAAAGTGAACATCACTGCGTTTACGCGCATCAATAGCTTTGCGTACAATTTTCCAGCCAAGTAATTGTTCACTTTGAATGGCAATGGCATCACAAAGGTTGCTAGCAATGGTTTGGTCGCTGTCGTCTAAACCAATATTAAAATTATTGATACGAATCAACATTTATAGTGTAATTTTAACCTTAGAAGCAGCCATTTTAGCTTTGTTTCTGGCTTCTTTTTCGCTGCTGCCTCGTGCAAGCATGACTGCCATACGGCGTTTACCATGCACTTCGGGTTTACCAAAAATACGCATTTGTGTATCGGGCTCGCTTAGTGCTTGCTCTAAATTGCCAAAAGAAACTTGTGTGGAATCACCTTCAACCACAATCGGGCAAGATGCTGCAAAACCATGTTGTGTAATATTGGGAATAGGCAAGCCTAAAATAGCACGAACATGTAATGCAAATTCCGACAAGTCTTGCGAAATCAATGTCACTAGCCCCGTATCATGAGGGCGAGGGGAGACTTCGCTGAATATGGCTTCATCACCTTTGATAAATAACTCAACGCCAAATAAACCATAACCACCCAAAGCTTGGGTGACTTGTTCGGCAATATGTTTGGAAGCATTTAATGCAGCCTCAGACATGGCTTGTGGTTGCCAAGACTCTCTGTAATCCCCATCTTGCTGCAAATGCCCAATAGGCAAACAAAATGAGGTGCCATCACGGTGTCGAATGGTTAAAAGTGTGATTTCATAATCAAAATCGACAAAACCTTCCACAATCACTTTACCTTTGCCCGCTCTGCCACCTTCTTGAGCATAATCCCATGCCTTTTGCATATCAGCATCACTTTTGATGACCGATTGCCCTTTACCCGATGAACTCATAATGGGTTTGACTACGCATGGTGTACCAATTTCAGCAATAGCTTTGGAAAAAGCATCAAAGGTATCAGCAAATTGATAAGGAGAAGTCGTTAAATTCAATTCTTCAGCAGCCAAACGACGAATACCTTCGCGATTCATGGTTAATTGTGTGGCTCGGGCTGTGGGGATGATGTTGAAACCTTCTTCTTCCAAAGCTGCCAAGGTATCTGTGGCAATGGCTTCGACTTCGGGTACAATCAAATCAGGTTTTTCCTGTTCAATCAGGGCTCTAAGTGCATCGCCATCCAACATATTCAACACATGCGAGCGGTGTGCTACCTGCATGGCAGGTGCATGGGCATAACTATCTACAGTAATAGTTTCAACGCCCAAGCGTTGCAGCTCAATGGCGACTTCTTTGCCCAGCTCACCTGAACCCAGCAACATCACTTTGCTTGCTGTTGCTGTTAAAGCTGTGCCGATAGAAACGCTCATAGAAATACCCCTTATCAAAAGTAGGGCAAGTTTAACGGCTAGGGGTTAAGAATCTATGTTTTTAAAAGTAGGGTTGTCGTGCATCTGTTTTAAAATATTCCCTAGCATTTTAAATTCTTCAGCTCTGGATGAACCTTTGCGCCAAGCCAGTCCAATTTGCCTATGCATGGTTTTGGGGAGTTCAAGCAGGGAAATATGTGAATCTTTGACCATCAATGAATCTTTTGCCATTTCAGGGATAAAGGTTACGCCTAAATCCGATGCAACCATTTGCAATAGGGTTTGCAGGCTGGTGGCAGCAAAACGACTAATTTGGTCGAGTGAGCGTAAATGGCAAGCTTCTAAAGCATGGTCACGCAGGCAATGCCCATCATCAAGCAATAACAAACTTTCCTTAGGTAAGTTGTTGATATTAAACTTTTTATTTTCATCTTTAAACCATTTGGAATGTTTGTGGTATGCCAACATAAAGGAATCATCAAATAAGGTGATGGTTTCTACACCTTCAAGCTTAAAGGGTAATGCAAGCAATACCACATCTAACTTCCCTGATAACAATTCTTCATGCACGATATGGGTTTTATCTTCGCGTAAATACAATTGAAGTTGCGGATATTGCTCTGTGATATGTGGAACAAATGTAGGCAACACAAATGGTGCAATGCTAGGAATAACGCCCAAGGTTATTTTTCCGCTTAGTGGTTCATGCGTTCCTTTAGCTAATTCAACCAGGGTGTCTAATTCTGATAAGCAAAGCCTTGCTTGGCGAACAATAATTGAGCCAATATCAGTGAATACAATTTGTTTATTGGTTCTATCCACAAGCTGCACATCCAGCTTGTTTTCTAATGCTTTGATAGCAATGCTAAATGCAGATTGTGAGATGTGGCAGGCTTTAGCAGCTTGACCAAAATGTTTGTATTCATCCAGCATGACGATGAATTGAAGTTGTTTGGTGCTTGGATATTGCATCAGCGTATGATGATATGTTCATTTATAAAATCAATGGTAAACATATAAACAATCAATTTTATTGTTTGTGGTGTAAAGGTTATGATTTCGCATCATTGATGATAATGTCAGTTAAAGTTGGCAGTTATTTCATAATAAAGGAGATAGAAATGAAGAAGTTAGTCTTATTGGTATCATTATCTTTCTTGGGATTGGGCAACGCAGTTGCCGCTGATATTCCAGAAGGCATGGGAGTATTACCAACACAAGTACCTGTACCCGCTGATAACCCTATGAGCGCAGCAAAGGTAGAGTTGGGTAAAAAACTTTATTTTGACCCTGCATTATCTAAAAGTGGTCAGTTTTCATGCAACTCATGTCATAACCTTGGTACTTGGGGGGTGGATAATCAAAAGTTCTCCATTGGTCATAAGTGGAACCGTGGTGGACGCAATGCACCAACGGTGTTGAACTCAGCATTTTGGAGCAAACAATTCTGGGATGGTCGTGCACCATTGCTTGAAGACCAAGCCAAAGGCCCACCACTTAACCCAGTAGAAATGGCTGCAGATAGTGAAGAAGCTGTGGTAACGCGTTTAAAAGATGCTGGTTATACACCTTTATTTGATACGGTGTTTGGTAAACATGCATTGAACTATGACAATATGGCAAAAGCCATTGCAGCATTTGAACGTACACTGCTTACACCCAACGCACCTTTTGATAAGTTTGTAGAAGGTAAAGGTGATATTTCTAAAGCTGCAAAACGTGGCATGAAAAAAGTAGCAGATATTGGTTGTACCTCTTGCCATTCAGGTGCGCTGTTCACGAATAATGCATTTGTTGAATTCCAATATGGTAAAGATACTGGTTTAAAATCGGTAACAGGCAAAGCTGAAGATGATCATGTGTTCCGTGTTCAATCATGGCGTAATGTGGCGATGACTGCGCCTTATTTCCATGATGGTTCGGCTGCAACTTTGGAAGAAGCTGTTAAAACCATGGCAAAAGTACAATTGGGCATCAAGCTTTCTAAGCATGATGTATCCGATATTGTAGCATTCTTGGAAACATTAACTGGTGAAGCACCACAAGTGACGTTCCCTGTATTGCCTCGTCCAACAGGTAAAGCTTTGGATTTTAAAGACTAGGTCATACTCACGAAGGTGGGTATCCATGGATTCCCGTCTTCACGGGAATGACAAGCAATATAAACACCGCGTAAGTTTATGACTTGCGCGGTGTTTTTGTTTCTGCACTATGCGCCATCATGCGAAAGACATTAGCCACAAGCCCTGCAAAGCCTGCGCCATTGCGTATTTTGCTTTATTCACTGCCACTTTGGGGTGGTAGTATCCTGCTTATCTTTGCCATGCCACTGACCGGCATTGTCAGCAGTGTTTTTATTGCTGGTTGTCTATTGGTTTTACCTTTTAAAGCCAAGCAAGGTAAATGTCCAAGCTGTGGAAAACATAAGCTTTTTCCATTTTCAGGTCTGGGTGGAATGTGCAAAGGCTGTGGTCAAGAATTGGTATTGCGAGGCAGGGCTATTCATTTGCTTGAACCTAAAGCGAATCGAGCCAAGCCTGGTTCTGGTCGTGGTAATCAGCCTATTCAACGTTAGACTGCCGCAAAATATATTTTTAAAAGGTAAAAAATAATGAGTATTGAACAAGATTTAGAAACACGCAGCGGAAATGTATGTGAACTTTGTGGCGCAACCGATGATTTAAGCGTATATGAAGTACCATCTAGCCCAACAGAAGGCGCTGATGCAGCGATTTATGTGTGTAGCACATGCAAAACGCAGCTTACCGATGCAGATAGTGTAAATGCTAATCACTGGCGTTGTTTAAATGACAGCATGTGGAGTGAAGTCGATGCTGTGAAAGTTGTAGCTTATCGCATGCTAAACCAACTTAAAGGCGAAGGCTGGCCGCAAGATTTATTGGATATGATGTATTTAGAAGATGATGTGCGTGCATGGGCTGATGCTGGTTTAGCCGATGAGAATGCAGAAGAAGCAATCGTTCACCGTGATAGCAATGGTGCAATCTTGGAAGCAGGGGATAGCGTTACCATTATCAAAGACTTGGTGGTTAAAGGCGGTGGTTTTACTGCCAAACGTGGTACACCCGTGCGTAATATTCGTTTGGTTCAAGACAACCCTGAGCATATTGAAGGTAGAGTGAACGGTCAGATGATTGTGATTCTTACGGAGTTTACCAAAAAGAACTAGGGCTTACATCCGTCATGCCCGTAGAGACGGGCATCCATTAACGTGATAGATTCCCGCCTTCGCGAGAATGACATACTTAACGAATTTCACTTTGAAGCCAGTGCTGATATTCAGTGCTGGCTTTTGCATGTAAGCTGATGATTTCGGGTGTGTCGTAAGGGTGGTTGGTTTCTAGCCATGCTGTAACGTCTGCTTGATGGGCTTCATCCGTTTTGATGGATAAATAATACTCTTTATCCTTGCAGACTTTGCCTTGCCATTGATAAACGGACGTGCCTTGTGCAGATATTTGCACACAAGCAGCAAGTTTGCCTTCCACCAAGGCTTGTGCGATAGCTTTCGCTTTGTTTTTATCATCGATACTGGTGAGTATAATAATCATTTACAGTGCCTTTTTGATGGCTTCCACGCGTTTGCGGTTTACACCAAAGTCTTTACGACCCATACGAGATGCAGAGCGGATATGAATGGTGTTGCTAGCTTCATCCAAGCGTAGCTCTACATCATCGACATATTGAAATACTGCCGAGCGGAAGGTGGCATGCATATATAAGCCATTATCACTTTCAATTGTACCACCTTGCGCTTTGATTACTTTTTTAAGTTTATCCCATGTGGTTTTATTGCCTTGGATGGCTTGGATATAGTGTTCTGCATCATTTGCCGTGTGTGATTCACTACAAACGCAGTTGGGTGATTCGGGGCAGGGTGTGAGTTGACCATCCTTTAAGCCTAAGTTATCAGGCATTTTTTGCGACATCACTGCCATGGCAGCATACACCACTAAGCCAAGTGCTACCAATGCAGCCACTGAAAATAAGACTGTTTTCATGCTTTAAAACCTCCAAGCAAACGTTCTCTATCTTTTTTGGGCAATTTAGCCACAACCAGAGCATATGAATCATCAATCATTTTATGAATAAAATCTTCAGGCACATCGCTATCCAAGGCGACACTGTTCCAATGCTCTTTATTCATGTGGTAAGCAGGCGTGACTCCATCAAACATTTGCCGATAAATGATGGCTTCATCAGGGTCGCATTTGAGGTTGATGCCCATGCTGCCCATAAGTGCAAACATCTTGTTTTTCACCTTATAAACAGCCACATCTTCACCAAAAGGATAGCTTGTTCCTGCGCCTTTTTTGGCTAGTAAATAAGCATCATATTTGGGGTTAGGCTGGAATAACATAAGGCTTACCTTTCCATAAACAACTGAATTTGCCTAGTGTTGGCACATGACCACCATTCGATTTCACAAACCATTCAATGTGTTATGCCAGTTTAGCCCTCAAGAAGGCAAACAAACGCTTGCAGACTTTATAAAAATTAAAGATGTGTATGCAGCAGGGCGACTGGATAAGGATAGTGAGGGTTTATTGCTGCTTACAGACGATGGTAAGCTACAACATCGTATTGCTCACCCCAACCATAAGTTGGAAAAAATCTATTGGGTGCAAGTCGATGGTGATATTACGGATGAAGCTATATTGGCATTGCAAGCAGGTGTAAAACTTAAAGATGGTAAAACCAAACCTGCCAAAGCCAAACGTATGGATGAGCCACAAAATTTATGGGAGCGAAACCCGCCTGTCCGTTTTCGTGCCAATATCCCAACTTCGTGGTTAGAGCTACGCATCAAAGAAGGTAAAAACCGTCAAGTGCGCCGCATGACTGCAGCAGTAGGGTTTCCCACGCTTAGGTTGATTCGGTATGCGATTGGTGATGTGACACTGGATGGTTTAAGTGTTGGTGAATATGCGAAAATTAACCTATCACTGAAAGATTTTTAAGGTTAAGTCAGGTGCAAAACGGCGATGTTGTAGGTTGAAGTAAACCGTACCGTTATCACTTTCTAAGCCTGTGATTTCAGCCATGTCATGGTAGGCAATGCGTTTAAAATTTTGACCATCATACACCCATAATTCAGAGCGTTGACTATCATCGGTTATCCAAAGCCAACCACGTTTTTCATCCCATTCCAAATTATCAGGGTGTTCGATACCTTTGTGATGTAAATAAGTTGAAACATTAGGTTTATCGTCCAAATCATTGAGTTTTAAGATGTTTCCTGTGCCTGTTTCTGCAATCAAAATCGTACCATCAGGCATTAATTCCATATCTTCCATGCGATTGTAGGGCGTTGCATACAGTTTTTCTGCTTCAATACGGGCACTTTTAGTATTTTTAATGGTTAACCAGCCTTTTTGGGCATGAAATACGGCCAAAATGTCATTTTTTAGCGTTAAACGATACAAACAACCTTCTTTCCATTCATCTGCCAAATACAAATACTTACCATCTTGTGAAAAAGTGATGCCTTCATGTGAGAAAACACCCGCACTTAATATAGCTTTGATATGTTTGCTGCTTGATTTAAGGCGAACTCTATCGACACGCTGTTCGGTTTTGAGGCTGTCAGGGTCTTGAATATGCCACACCATACCATCGGCTTGCTCTTCACCCAGCCAAATTGAGCCGTCGGGTGCAAAACGCATACCATCGGCTCTGCCCAAGCCACGAATAAGTATATCGCGTTTTCCTGTTGTAATATGAATCCGTACCAATGATGGGTTTTGCATATTGGAAGACTTGGTTTCACAGCTTTGATACAGATATTGTTTATCCGCAGAAAGCAATAACATATCAGGCATATCATTACCGCATTCAGTCATGATGTTTTCTTGCCAACCTTGCTGCAATACAAGCCCTGAGTCTGCGGCAAAACAGGACTGTGCATACAAAGAAAGCCAAACAATCAGTAAATATCGCATGTTAATGATTCAAACTTTTGTTGACGATTTCAAGTACATCCCCCGATAAATCTTGCGTATCTGCGATACGTTGTAGCTCGGCTTTCATCAAAGCTTGGCGGGTGGGTTCTAGGCGTTTCCAATCCATCAGTGCGCGCACTATTCGGGCTGCAACTTGTGGATTAAGTTTATCCAGTTCCAAGACTTGCTCTGCGATAAATTGATAACCTGAACCATCTTCAGCATGAAAGTTAAGCGGATTACGCATGGCAAAACCACCAATCAATGCGCGCACCTTATTGGGGTTTTTCATAGAGAATTTAGGATGTTGCATCAATGCTTTGATATGATTTAACGTATTGGGAAGTGATGATGATGCTTGCACACCAAACCATTTATCCATCACATTGGTTTCATCAGCCCATTGTGCTTCAAAAGCTTGAAGAGCTTGCTCGCGTTGAGCGCAATCTTGGTCTGCTAACAATGCCAAAGCTGCATATTGATTGGTCATATTATTGGCTGTTTCAAATTGTGTATATGCAATATCAAGCATATCGCCACCCAAAGCCACCAAATAGGATAGGCATACGTTTTGTAGTTTGCGTTGCTGCATAGCTTTGTCGCTTAAATCATTGGCGGGTTGAAGCTCTTGGTAAACCTTATATAAATCATGGTGCAAAGCTTGGGCAATGCTGTGTTTTAAGCTTTCCTTGGCTTCAAACAGTGCTACCGGGTTCATGGTATCATGGTTGCTTAACCAAGCTTCTTGAATATCGGATAACGAGGGTAAACTTAAGGCTTCGGCTTTAAGCGCAGGTTCTAAGTTTTCATCAGTGATTAAAGCTTTGAATGCATCAGTCATAATTGAAGTTGAAGTGTTAGTATTTTCAACCAAGTTGATGATGGTATGGGTTGCCAAAGCTTGGGCTGCTGCCCAGCGATTGAATGCATTGTCATCATGCTGCATCAAAAAGGCGTAATCATTGCCTGAATAGTCATATTCCAAGATGACGGGTGCAGAAAAATCACGCAATAAAGATGGGGTAGGTTGGCTACTGATATTGCCAAAGGTAAAGCTTTGTTTTTCCTTTTTTATCAATAAGGTAGATTCATCACCTAAAGTGTTTCCACGCTCATCCAATAACGCCATTTTAAGTGGAATAAGGTATGGTTTCTTATGTTTGGATTCAGGGGTGGCTGGGCATGATTGCTCGCAGGTTAAAATGCATGTTTGCGTTGCTTCATCATAGTCTAAAGAGACGTTTAAACGCGGCGTACCCGCTTGTTCATACCAAGTTTGCATTTGGTTTAGGTCTTGGTTGTTGGCATCAGCCATGGCGCTTAAAAAGTCTTCTGTGGTCACGGCTTGCCCATCATGACGCTCAAAATACAAGTCCATACCTTTGCGGAACCCCGCTTCACCAAGCAAGGTATGGTACAAGCGTACCACTTCTGCACCTTTTTCATACACGGTTACAGTATAGAAATTATTGATTTCCACAAAGGAAGCAGGGCGGATGGGGTGTGCCATGGGGCTTGCATCTTCGGCAAACTGATGCGCACGCAATAGGCGCACATCTTCAATGCGTTTTACCGCTTTTGCATGATGGTCTGCGGTAAACTCTTGGTCACGGAATACAGTCAAACCTTCTTTGAGGCTAAGTTGAAACCAATCACGGCAAGTCACACGGTTTCCCGTCCAATTATGGAAATATTCATGCCCAATCACCGCTTCAATGGCAATATAATCATCATCGGTGGCTGTTTCTGGGCTGGCAAAGACAAGGCGAGAATTAAAGATGTTTAGCCCTTTGTTTTCCATGGCACCCATATTGAAATCATCCACGGCAACAATCATGAACAAGTCCAAATCATATTCCAAACCAAAGCGTTGCTCATCCCAAGCCATGGCACGTTTGAGTGATGCCATAGCGAAACCACACTGTTGGATATGATGTTCTTCGGTGTAGATGCGTAGGGTTATCTCGCGCCCTGATTGGGTGGTGAATGTATCTTCCACTTTTGCCAAGTCACCAGCAACGAGGGCAAATAAATAACAAGGTTTGGCGAATGGGTCATGCCATTCAGTATAGTGCAAACCATTGTCCAAATCACCTGCTGCCACAGGGTTACCATTGGATAACAGCACAGGATTTGTTGCTTTATCAGCAATGATTTTCACGCTGAATGGTGCCATGACATCAGGTCGGTCTTGGTAATAAGTGATGCGTCTAAAGCCTTGGGCTTCGCATTGGGTGCAATAATTGCCTGATGAGCGATATAAACCTTCTAAAGCTGTATTGGCTTGTGGATTGATGATGGTTTGAATCTCTAAAGTGAAGGTATCGGGTGCATCAGCTATGCTTAAACCCTTATCAAACAGACTGTATTCGCTCTCGGATAAAGCTTTGCCGTCTAAATGGATGCTTTGCAGCTTTAAGCCTTCGCCATCCAGCTCAAGCGCACCTGCTTGTTGGCGCTGATATTGCACTGTAGATGTGACTACCGTTTGTTCTGGAGCAAGCTCAAAACGTAATGATACATGCTGCACCTTGAAGTTGGGTTGGGTATAATCTTTTAAATAAATGGTTGGGTTCATGTGTATCCTTTTAGTTGTCATTTCGAGCTTGTACCACAGGCAGGCTTCGCACTCGAGAAATCTTAGATGCCTCCACCAAGGTCGGCATGACAGTTCAATTAGCCGAACAATAGTTGCAGACCAATGATAATGGTAATGATTTCGTAGCTGCGCTTAATCAGGGTATTGCCTTTGAGTATGGCAAGGTGGCTACCGATATAACCACCTATAAATGAGCCCAAGAGTAGGGCAATGAGCCAATCCCATTGAATATCAGATAATAAACCTACGGTCACCGCCCCCGTAGCATTCCAAAACACACCCACCATCACCAAGGTATATGCCACGGCATGTTTATAATCCAAGCCAAACCAACGAATAAGGAATAGGGTAACAAACAAACCTGTGCCCGAAGTCAGCGAGCCATTGAGTATGCCAATGAGGAACAAAACAAACCCGCCCAACATCAAACCGCGTTTATCCAAGCGTTGTGGTGTATTTTCTGTGCCCAGTTTGGGGTTGAACACCGAATAGATGCCCAGCGCCATCGTTAGCACACCCAAAGCTATGCGCGACACATCATCAGGGATTTGCACAATGATAAAGCCGCCAATCATCACACCAGGCAAACCAGAAACCAACATCAGCAAAGCGATTTTACGCTGCAATATATCTTCTTTGAGGTATCGAACTACAGCGCCCAGTCCTAAAGCAACCGTGGCAACTTTATGGGTCGCCAAAGCAATGCTAAATGGCAAACTCAACAGCAATAAGGCAGGCAACTGAATCAAGCCTGCGCCGCCACCCGCCAAAGACGAGAATGTATTGGCAATCAAAGCGATAGCAAAGAGTAGGGCTTGCTCAAACATGGGGTATCCAAAAGTTAAATATTATAGATTTATGATTGTAAAGGTAAATGCAAAGTGATTTTATTTAAACAAAAGTCAAACAACCGTGAAAATGAAACAAATAAAAAGAGGAGCCTAAGCCCCTCTTTTTATCTGCTTATACATAAACAGTGCCTGGTTTATTTGTCTTTGCGTCGACGAACCAAACCTAAGCCAGAAAGCATGGTTAATAGCATAGTCGCTAGGCCAAAGCCTTGGGCTGCTGTTTGCGCTGGTGCGAGACAGCCGCCGCCCCCTCCGCTTCCAGTGCCTGCTGATGCGTCAGAGCCTGTTGTACCACCACTGGTAGAAGCCGCTGTCACATTTACAGTGCGGGTTACAGTTGTTGCAGCATTGCCTGCCGCGTCAGTGACATCATAAGTAATGGTAAATGTGCCTACTGTGTTGGTATTCACAAACGTACCACCTTTCACCACATTGGCTGTAATATCACCATCCACATTATCTGTAGCTGTGACTCCAGGGTCAGTGAATGTTGAGCCCTGGGCGACAGTGACAGCGCTTGCACCAGTCAATGTGATGACGGGTGCTGTCTGGTCAGTCACATGGATAGTGCGGGTTACAGTTGTTGCAGCATTCCCTGCCGCGTCAGTGACATCATAAGTAATGGTAAATGTGCCTACTGTGTTGGTATTCACAAACGTACCACCTTTCACCACATTGGCTGTAATATCACCATCCACATTATCTGTAGCTGTGACTCCAG
>JALWRX010000014.1:0-6958 GCA_027080505.1 Ghiorsea sp. | reverse complement strand
GGTCAGTGAATGTTGAGCCCTGGGCGACAGTGACAGCGCTTGCACCAGTCAATGTGATGACGGGTGCTGTATTATCAACAACGCTCAGATCTATGACATTACCATTGATGACTGCCGCGAAATCCAGCGTAGGTGAGTTATCGGTTACCGTCAGTGTTCCTGACGTTAATGCAGATGAGGTGAGTACACCTGTCAACACATCACCAATAGCCAATGTGCTGTTTGCTCCAACTTTTACATCAATCACACTACCCGCAAACAAGGTGGTTGGTCCTGTAGTTATTTTTGCATAACTTGCAATAGAGGAAGCACCGATACGTAAAACACCACCAGATTGCTGCGTATAACTGCCTGCGATACTTGCAGTGGTTACCCCATCTGGAATTTCAATCGTGCCTGCATTATCAAATGTAATATTGGCAAGCGCATTGATAAGGATATTACCACGGAGCACACCTCCAGCTAAATTATTGATCGTGCCACCTAAGGAGACACCAGTAGCAGGCGCATCCTTTATCGAGTAACCAAAGGCAGCCCCTTGACTTGAAGTAGCAGAAACAATACCACTATTATTGAACACACTTCCTGTTTGCATATTAAGGTCAATGCCGATAGCGGATAAAAGAATAGGAGTACCTGTACCATTGTTGGTCGCACTAGCGGATACACTACCAGAGTTAGTTAATGTACTGCTCAATGCGCCAGCCGCAATACCTGTGGCAATAATCTTAGTTGTTCCTGTTGCAACACCACTATTAACAGCTATAGCTGAGACACTACCACTATTATTTACTGTCCCAGCCCCAGATATGCCAATCATGTTTAACCCTGCAGCCTGAACGAGAATATTGCTTGCAAAAATTCCGCCATTGCCCACGTTATTTGCGCTTGCGGTAATGGTACCAGTGTTGGTAAGAGATCCATTAATGCCTTGAGTATTTATAATACCAATGGCTTTAAGTGTTGCGGTACTTGAAGAGGTATTATTGGCATTGTTGGTGACGGTAGTAGTGATGATACCATCATTGGTTAGAGTGCCTGAAAGAATACCATTATTTTGTATGCCATATGCTGTATTGCGAATACTGGTCGCTGTATTTCCATTAAGTATTGCTGATGCAGCAATGGTACCTGTGCTGTTATTTGTTAAGGAACCTGAAATCCCTCCTGTAAAAATACCAGCTGCTCGAGCAGTTGTGTTATTCGTTTGATTAGCTGCGGCTGTGATTAAGTTATGATTAGTTATAGTTCCTGCTAAAGTTTGTAAATAAACACCATATGCTTTATCTATGGTTCCTGAAGCTTTGATGGTTCCATGATTGGTTAAGCTGCTCAGCGCATCAAAGTTAGCACTAATGGCTTGGTAAAACCCAAAACCAGAGCCTGTCACTCCAATGGTAGCAGATGTTTGGTTGATAATGGTTGTTCCTGTAGCTCCATTTGTAGCCCAAATTGTACCTCCAACACCTATGCTGAGGATTTTTCCCGCATTATCAATACTTACACCAGTCGCTGCGGCATCAACAGAAATAGTATTGAAACCAGCCTGAATCACACCTGTATTACTTAAGGTTATATTATCTGTTAAAGTTGCTGTACATTTTCCAGTAAATGATGCGGTAATGTTCAATGCTGTGCCTGTACAGCCTGGTAATGTACCTGTCAAAGCAGTAGCGTGATCTGGCATGGATGCCATCATACCTCCAGCGACCAAGATAGTGGCTGCCACGCGGCTGATAGCACTTAATGTTTTACATCCTCGGGGCGTTGCTTTTTCATCTGCAACCACCCATCCTTTACTCGATTCTGACCAAACCAATCTGTAATTTCTATTCCATTTTGTGTTCATATGCATCTCCTTTGAAGTCATGAGAAAGCATAATAGTTTATCGGTTCTGTCCACAAGTAGACCATTTGGGTTAACCCAAATGGGTGACAAACTACATACTATAATAGTACTTTAATACTATTGCTTTTCATCACCTTTACTTTAATACTTTGCCTATGAATCAAGCTGTTGAACAACAATTAACTATACCACAAGCCATGCAATTGGCAGAACAACATCAAGCCTCTGGTAATTTACAACAAGCAGAACAAGTCTTGCGACAAATTTTACAAGTACAGCCACAGCATGCACCTGCACTGCACCTATTGGGTGTGATTGCACATCAAGCTGGAAATATAGAGCTTGCCACACAACTGATTGCCCAGGCTATTACTATTCAACCTGATGTTGCACTTTTTCATGCCAATCTTTGTGAAATGTACAGGCAGTTAAACCAGTTGGATGAAGCACTTGTTCATGGTGAAAAAGCTGTTGAACTGGACATAGGCAATGCTTCTGCCCACAGTAATCTAGGTATTGTATGGTATGATAAAGGTGAGTTAGACAAAGCAGAAGCTTGTCAGAAAAAAGCGCTGGAGATTAACCCGGCACTGGTTGCAGCATTAAACAACCTAGGTAGTATTTATCGCGATAAAAAAGATTTAAATATGGCAGAGGAATATTATCGTAAAGTATTGAGTATCGCTCCACATCATCTTGAATCTATAAATAACTTAGGTGCAGTTCTTACCGAAAAAGAATGTCCTGAACAATCCGTATCTTTGATTCAGCAAGCATTAAATATTAATCCTGATTATGCAGATGCTCATCATAATATGGCGATTGCCCAACTTATGCTTGAGCAAGAAAATGAAGCTGAACAAAGCTTTAACCGTGAATTGCAATTGCAGCCACATAAAGCCTCACCCTATTTAGGTTTAGGACAGCTGTATTTAAGTAATAAGAACCTTGATAAAGCTGAAGATATGGCAAAAAAAGCACTGGAAATTACCCCTGATGATGCAAAAGTATATTGCCTGTTGGGCGATATTCATACGCAAACAGGCTTTCCTGAACAGGCTGAAGCGGATTATGAGCGAGCATTAAGCATAGACTCTGATTTGGAAGGCGCTTATTTAGGGCTAGGGCATTTACAAATGGAACAAGGCAAAATGGATGTTGCAAAAGCAAGCTTTTTGCATGCCTTACAAGTTAACCCTGATAGTATGGGAGCCAAGCTTTCATTGGTTCAGGTAGGCAAGGTTAAGGAAGGTGATGAGCATATGGAATCGCTCATTAAAGAAGCCAGTGAGATGAATAATATGTTGGAAACCAAAGCTTTAAGCTTGCACTTTGCTTTAGGTAAATGTTTTGATGATATTAAGCAGTATGATGAAGCTTTTCCACACTTCTTAAAGGGTAATCAACTGCGCCGTAAGCGTCTCTCATACAGTGCAGATGCACACAGCCAATATGTTGATCGCATACAAAGTTTCTTTAGTGCTGAAAATATAGAGCGATTACGGGGTGAGGCATGTTCATCGGATTTACCCATTTTTGTATTGGGTATGCCACGCTCAGGAACAACGCTAACGGAACAAATCATCGTTAGTCACCCTGATGTGCATGGTGCGGGGGAGCTTCCTGATTTATTGGATATTGCAAATCATCCAAAAGGCATGGGAGGAGAGTACCCTGATAATTTAGAGCATATTACACAAGTAGAACTGAAGCTTTTAGGTGAGCAATATATTAAAGGGTTAAAAGCTCGCAGTCCTGAATCTAAACACATTACAGACAAAATGCCTGCGAACTTCCTTTGCCTTGGGCTTATTCATCTAATGTTACCACAAGCTAAAATTATCCATGTTCGTCGCAATCCCGTAGATACATGTTTATCCAACTTTACTAAGCTTTTTGGACATAAGGCACAGCCGCACAGTTATGATTTAACAGAAATGGGACGTTATTATCGTGATTATGCCCGTTTAATGGAACATTGGCGTAAGGTGTTGCCACAAGATGCTTTTTATGAAGTACAATACGAAGATTTGGTGATGAATAAAGAAGAAGAAACGCGTAAGCTCATATCTTATTGTGGGTTAACTTGGGATGATGCATGTTTGGACTCCCATAAAACAGAACGTATTGTTCGTACAGCTAGTATCTCACAGGTTCGTCAGCCTATTTATGCGTCCTCTGTAGAGCGTTGGCATAAGTATGAAGCATATCTAAAGCCATTAATTGATGAGCTAGGAGATATAGTGTAACGTCATACTCATGAACTATATTAAATTAAGCATTAAAGTTCTTCATTATTAAAGTTTAAAAACCTTATACCTTCAGCATGGATAAATAAGTATGCAATGATAAGGTTCTGCCACTCTTTTTGTATAAGGACATATTCATGAGCACAAAACATACCATTATTTATACCAAAACCGATGAAGCACCCATGCTAGCAACGTATTCATTGTTGCCGATTGTGCAGAAGTTTTGTGCGGCGGCTGATGTGGATGTGCAGAGCAGAGACATATCGCTTGCAGGGCGTATTTTAGCGCATTTCCCAGACTATTTAGAAGAAGGGCAACAACAAGCTGATGCCTTGGCAGAGCTTGGCGCGTTGGCGAAAACGCCTGAAGCCAATATTATTAAGTTGCCGAATATCAGTGCATCTGTGCCGCAGTTGCATGCTGCTATTGCTGAGCTACAAGCGCATGGTTATGCCGTGCCCAACTATCCCGAAGAAGCAAACTCCGATGCAGAGCAAGCCATCAAAGCGCGTTATGCTAAAGTGCTTGGTTCTGCGGTGAATCCTGTGCTTAGGGAGGGTAACTCTGACCGCCGTGTGGCGGCAGCAGTCAAACAATATGCCAAAGACAATCCACACCGTATGGGTGAATGGTCTGCTGATTCTAAGACGCATGTCTCGCATATGAACGATGGTGATTTTTATGGCTCTGAGCAATCGATCATCATGGATAAAGCGGATACATTAAGCATTGTTTTGACGGCTAAAGATGGCAGTGAAACTGTGCTTAAAAATGGTTTAAATGTGCAATCGGGTGAAGTGATTGATGCGGCTGTGATGAGCAAGGTAGCTTTGCGAGACTTTTATGCAGCGCAAATTGAGGATGCCAAAGAGAAGGGTGTATTGTTGTCGTTGCACTTGAAAGCAACCATGATGAAAGTGAGTGACCCCATCATGTTTGGACATGCAGTAGAAGTATATTATAGAGATGTGTTTGAGAAATATGCAGATGTATTTGATAAGCTTGGTGTGGACACCAACAATGGTTTGGGTGATGTGTATGCTAAGATAGCAAGTCTTCCTGAAACAGAAAGAAGCGCCATTGAAGCGGATATTGCGGCGGTGTATCAGACTAACCCTGAACTTGCTATGGTGGATTCAGACAAGGGGATTACTAATTTACACGTGCCAAGCGATGTCATTATTGATGCATCTATGCCTGCGGCGATTCGTTCATCGGGTAAAATGTGGGGCAATGATGGCAAGCTGCATGATATGAAAGCTATGATTCCAGACCGTTGTTATGCAGGCATTTATCAAGAAACCATTCAATTCTGTAAAGAACACGGTGCTTTTGACCCGAAAACCATGGGTAGCGTATCTAACGTGGGTTTGATGGCGCAAAAGGCAGAAGAATACGGCTCACATGATAAAACATTTGAGATGCCAGCAGATGGAAGCGTGGAAGTACGCGATGCAGCAGGCAAAATATTGATGAAGCATGATGTGGAAGCGGGCGATATTTGGCGTGCATGTCAGGCTAAAGATGCACCGATTAAAGATTGGGTGAAATTGGCAGTGAATCGCGCTAAAGCCACGGGACATCCTGCAATTTTTTGGTTAGACCCTAATCGTGCGCACGATGCAAACTTAATTAAGAAAGTGAAAACCTATTTGAATGATTTTGATATTTCTGATTTGGATATTCAAATTCAATCGCCTGAAGAAGCGATTCGTATCAGCCTTGCAAGGGTGAAAGAGGGCAAGGATACGATTTCGGTGACAGGTAATGTGTTGCGTGATTATTTAACCGATTTATTTCCTATTTTAGAGCTAGGTACGAGCGCAAAAATGCTGTCTATTGTGCCGTTGTTGGCTGGTGGTGGTTTATTTGAAACAGGCGCTGGCGGTTCTGCGCCTAAACATGTGCAACAATTCATCGCAGAAGGGCATTTAAGATGGGATTCTTTGGGTGAGTTTTTGGCTTTGGCTGTATCGCTTGAAGATTTGGCAGCGAAAACAGGCAATCAGCAAGCAAAAGTGTTGGCAGAAGCTTTGAATGATGCCAATGCTAAGTTCCTCAAAGAAAACAAATCTCCATCGCGTAAGGTTGGTGAATTGGATAATCGCGGTAGCCATTTCTACTTGACCATGTATTGGGCGCAAGCTTTGGCTGCACAAGATGCCGATGCTGCTTTGAAAGCGAAGTTTGCACCATTGGCGCAAGCCTTGACCGAACAAGAACAATCTATTGTGCAAGAGTTAAATGCTGTGCAAGGCAACCCTGTGGATATGGGCGGTTATTATCAGCCTGATGAAGCAAAACTGAAAGCAGCCATGCGCCCAAGCGCTATATTTAATAAGGTGCTTGCTGCGCTTTCATAACGATTGAACTATCGTCACTCCCGCGAAGGCGGGAGTCTATTCAATGCGGATGGATGCCCACCTACGTGGGCATGACGTTCTTTTATTAAGTCTTAGTTGCTCTCATTGCGAGCATCAATCTTAGCTTGGATAAACTCACCGTGATACACGCCAATCAATCCTGCAACACGGCGGATAAGCTGCTCTTCATAAGGGTCAATATGCCCATCAGCCATTGCAACTTGCCAAAGCTCCTTTAGAATATCAATGCGTTCTTCAGTGCTAAACTGTTGATTAATTAATGAGGTAAACTGGTGCAAGTCGGTTGACTTAGATTGCGCTTCACTGGCTTCAGCAATCAATGTTTCCACAGCTTCATGTGATAAACCAAAGCGTTTTTCAATAGCATCAAATATAACTTTGCGCTCGGCACTATCAAGTTTGCCATCAATACGCATAATTTCTATCATCATGGCTGTTACAGCCAATGAAATATCATGTTCTTTGCTTTCTGG
>JALWRX010000013.1 GCA_027080505.1 Ghiorsea sp. | reverse complement strand
ATGCAGTGATGCATCAAATGTGGGATAAGAAATCATTGTTGATTTTATTTGCCAGTGATGCAGGTGATGCATTGCTTAGGCAGGTAAAAGATGCAGTGGCAAAGCGTGAAGATGATAAATCTTTGCGGACAAAAGCGTTGGTGTTAGAGCTGGATGCTAAATCATTGGGTTTAGTGTTGGGCAGAGAGAAAGTATCAGTTGTGGCTTTCTTGCAGGCTAGTCCTCAAGAAAAGCTGTGGCAATTATGTGTTTGGCAGAAGCACCTTGTGCAAGCAGGTGTGAGTGCAGACAAAAGGAAAGCAAGGTAACAGATGGCGAATAAACGTGTTCTTGATTTGGCAAAAGATTTAGGTGTGAGTGCAGATGATGTGCAGCGTGCGGCAGTAAGCTGTGGCGTGGCTGCTGATAGCCCAACAGCTAGTTTGGATAGTAGTGATGTGGTGAAAATAAAAGCTGCATTGAAGTCCAATGAGAAAAAAAGTACCGGTGCTAGTAAAACACTGACGCTGGGTAAACCCTTATCCCTTGGTGGTAAAGGAACTGCTGACTCTGGGAGTCACTCTGTTGAAGTATCTGTGCGCAGAAGACGCTCCAGGGTTGTTGGGTCGGCAGTTACTAATAAGCCTACGATAAAACCTGCAGATCAAGCGCGTAAAGCTGTAGCATCAGCAGTAACTAAGCCTGCAGCACCTACAGAGACAGTAACGGCGAAAAGGGTTGTGGTGAAAAAAACTGCACCAAAAAAAGAAGTTGCTCCAGAAAAGACAGCTAAGAGTTTACCTAAGCCAAGTGTGTCACCAGCGAAGTTAGCTGCAGAAAAAGTTGCAGCACAGAAAGTGAAGAAATCTGAAGCACAAGCTGAAGAACGCCAAAGAAAACGTGCGGCACAAGTGCAGCGCACAGAAAGTCGCCCTAGACCAAACCGTACAGGGGCTGCTTCAACACAACATCAAAAAGACAAGTTGCCAGCGCGAGCACCTGTACAAAAACGTGAACAATCACGCACACAGCGTTCCAAAACTGGTGGTCCACGTACAACCATTCGTACAGGTTTAACACCAGCACAAATTGCGGCATCCAAAGCACCACGTTCATCGATTAAACAAATTGAAGAAAAGATTACCAAAGAACGTCGTCAGCAGCGGCAAAACCGACCACAAGGTCAAAGACCAGGCTCGCGCCCAGGTAGTTCTTCTCCGTCGAATGCAACACCGCGTCGTTCACCATCGGTAGCAGTGGCACCAGTGGAGCAACCTACAGCACCAACAGGGCAAAAACGTCGTCCTGCACAGGGTGGGCAACGTCATCAAAAGCGTAGGTTAACGCCAGCAGAAAAAGCAGCGCGTCGTGATTATTCTTCTAAGCGTCATCAATCGTTAACGCCTGAACAAGAAGAACGCATGGCACGTTTAGCCAAAGGTGGTCGTCGTTCGAAGAATACTACGATTACCAAGGATGATGAGGCATTTGTAATCCGCGAAGTTGAGATTTTAGATGGTATGATTGTTTCAGATTTGGCAGCGAAAATGGCTGTGAAATCTGCGGATTTGATTAAAAAGCTATTTGAAATGGGACAAATGATTTCAGTTAATGAAGCCATTGATGCTGATACAGCCATGTTGATTGTTGAAGAATTTGGACACAAACCAAAACTCATCAATGAAGCAGCAGTTGAAGATGTGTTGATTGCAGATGTTGAAGAAGATGAAGAAGCATTGTCTCCACGTCCACCTGTTGTGGTGGTGATGGGTCATGTTGACCATGGTAAAACTTCTATCTTAGATGCTTTGCGCAAAGCTACTGTTGCAGAAGGTGAAGCTGGTGGTATTACGCAACATATTGGTGCGTATATGGTTAAGCTTGAGAGTGGTGAGCGCGTTGTATTTGTCGATACACCAGGTCATGAAGCATTTACAGGTTTAAGAGCTCGTGGTGCAAACTTAACAGATGTGGCAGTGTTGGTTGTTGCAGCAGATGATGGTGTGATGCCGCAAACTGTTGAGGCTTTGAATCATGCACGCTCTGCAGGTGTACCCATTATTGTGGCTGTGAATAAAATGGATAAAGAGGGTGCAGACCCTGAAATGGTGAAACGCCAATTGGCTGAACATGAAGTAGTGCCTGAAGATTGGGGTGGAGATACGATTTTTGTAAATGTGTCTGCGCATACAGGTGAAGGTCTTGAAGACTTGCTTGAGATGTTAGCATTACAAACAGAAATTCTTGAACTGCGTGCTAACCCTGATCGCTCAGGTCGTGGCGTGGTTATTGAATCGCGCCTTGATAAAGGTCGTGGTCCTGTGGCAACGGTATTGGTACAAAATGGTACCTTCCATAAGGGTGATACCGTTGTGGTTGGTTCAGTGATGGGGCGCATTCGTGCCATTATTGATGAAAATGCTGTGCAACATAAAACAGCAGGCCCTTCGATTCCGTTTGAATTGATTGGTTTAAAAGAAGTGCCTGAAGCAGGCCTTGAAATTGTAGCGGTTGAAAATGAACGTCAAGCCAAAGATATTGTCAGTTATCGTAAAGAGAAAGAACGTCAGCATGGTGTAACCAGTGATAAACGCGCAACACTTGATGAGTTATTTGCTGACATGGCAAGCGGTATTGCTGAAGTGCCTGTATTGATTAAAGGTGATGTGACGGGTTCTGTAGAAGCTATGGCTGAATCATTGGTCAAAGCGGGTACGGATGAAGTGAAAGTGAAGGTGATTCACAAAGCTATTGGTGGTATTACGGAGTCTGATATTATGTTGGCTTCTGCATCCAATGCGATAGTGATTGGTTTTAATGTTCGACCTGAAGCCAAGGCGAAGAAGCTTGCAGCACAAGAGGGTGTGGACGTTAGGTTCTATAAAGTTATTTATGATGCTATTGATGATGTGAAAGCTGCGATGGCGGGTCAACTTTCGCCTGATGAAGTTGAGAAAGTGACAGGCTCTGCAGATGTTCGCGAGGTATTCGTTGCGCCTAAGATTGGTGCCATTGCAGGTTGTTATATTACCGATGGGTATGTGGTTCGTGGCTCTAAGGTTCGTGTATTGCGTGAAGGTGTATTGATTTATGATGGTACGCTCGCTTCATTGCGTCGCTTTAAAGATGATGTAAAAGAAGTCAAAGCAGGTTATGAATGTGGTATTGGCGTTGAAAACTTTAATGATATTAAGGAAGGGGATACCTTCGAGTTTTATGTTATTGAAGAAGTGGCGGCAACACTATAACTAATGCGTAAATCCAAATCACCTGCATTGCGTCGTTTTGAATCGGATATGCATCGATTGCTTACAATTTTGCTGCAGCGTGATGTTGAAGACCCTATGCTATTAGGCATGAGTTTGACGCGGTTTGAGCTTAGCGATGCCAATGGTCAAGCCATTGCCTATGTGCATAGCATGTTGCCAGTGGAGCAAAAAGAAGTTGTGCGACGTTTAAATGCTTTGCGTCCGCACTTTATGCATCATTTGCGTAAAGCTTTGCCTAAGAAGCGAATGCCTGACCTTGTCTTTCGATGGGATGATGCTTTGGATAAAACGCATCAAGTTCTTGATACGATGAAGGGTTTTAAATCCTCATGATTTTGTGCCCCGAGCAGGATTGGGAAGCGGTTGTTAGGCAATTAACTGCTGCTAAGCATATCATGCTAACAACACATAGAAGCCCTGATGCTGATGGTATTGGTTCACAGATTGCTTTGTATCATGTTTTGAAAAACATGGGCAAAGACGTGACCATGTATAACAGGGATGTTGTGCCGAGGATTTGTCGATACTTACCCCAGTCCGATGCCATACAAGTTGGTGAAACACCCGATATGATAGGTGTAGATACTGTGGTGGCTTTAGATGCTGGTGCTTTTTCACGCTTGGGTTTTCCTGAATCCCTGTTTGAAAACTGTTGCTTAGTGAATATTGACCATCATGCAAGTAATCCATCTTATGCCGATATTAATGTGGTGAACGCCGATTATTGTGCTACGGGTGCGATGATATTTGATTTGATTCAACATCTTAGGCAACCGATTTCTAAACCCTGTGCTATTGCTATGTATGCTGCCATTTTAACAGATACAGCAAGCTTTCACTTGGATAGAGTAAATGCAGATGTGCACAGAATGACAGCAGAATTGATTGAAGCAGGTGCAGAGCCAGCCGTTGCTGCAGATGCCATTTATGATAGCCAGCCTTTGGCACGATTAAGCCTATTAACTTTGGCATTACAAAACCTATCCATAGAACATGATGGGCGCTCAGCCTGGATGCATGTTACGCAAGCTATGCTGGATGATACAGGTGCAAAAAACGAGGACACTGAAGGTTTTATTGATGTGAGCCGCAGTGTGCAAGGTGTAGAAGTGGTGGTGTTTATTCGTCCTGAAAGTGATACACGTTGGAAAGTAAGCTTCCGTGGTAAAGAAGGGCGTGATGTAGGTGTAGTGGCAGCCCAATTGGGCGGTGGTGGACATCGCTATGCGTCAGGCTGTGCTGTCTCAGGGAGCCTTGAAGAAGTGTATGCAAAAGTAAGAACTGTCGTTGATGATGTTTACGCCAAATGAGCCAAGCTGAGCACCCATGTGGTGTTATTTTCTTAGATAAACCCAAAGGATGGACTTCGCGTAAGGCAGTCAATCATATTATCCATAGCTTTGCTAAACCCGAACAAAAAAATCGAAAACAACGCCCTAAAGCAGGACATGCGGGTACCTTAGACCCTTTGGCAACAGGCATGCTTCCAATTTTGATAGGTGAGGCGACACGTTTTGCTTCAATGGGGCTTCATGCAGAAAAAAGCTATACTGTTATGCTTGATTTATCTTTTCAAACCAACACCTTAGATTTGGAAGGAGAGGTGCTAGAGCGGTATCCTGAAATCAGTATCCAGCAGCAAGATATTGAAGAAGTTTTGGGTAGATTCCGTGGTGTGGTTCAACAAACTCCACCTGCCTTTTCAGCTATTAAAATTGATGGGCAAAGAGCACATGCCTTGGCAAGACAAGGTCAGGATGTTCAGATGCAATCTCGGGAAGTTGAAATTAAAGCATTACACTTGGTTGCCTTAGAAGGAAGTTTGCTTACATTGGATGTGGATTGCAGCAAAGGCACATATATTCGTTCATTGGCAAGAGATATTGGCTTAGCTCTGGGTTGTGGTGGTTGTGTAACCATGTTACGGCGCACCAGTAGTGGTGGTTGGCCTGAGCAGTGTATGGTGACACTTGAGGAACTGGAAGAAAAAAAAGAAACATGTATTGTACCGTTGCAAGTTTGGTTGCGTGATTTACCTGAGTTGGTGTTAAGCCATATAGAGGCAAAACGTTTTGTGCAAGGGCAGCGTCTCTCATTACATGCTGATTTATTAAAGGTTGAGCATGGAAATGTATTATGTCGTGTGACGTATGCTGATGTGATGTTAGGCACAGCTCTATATGATGTAGCTAAGCATATATTACAGCCAGATCGAGTGATGCCATCAGCACAGAAGAAGCTTAAGTGAAGTATATATAAGCTTGGTGTTTGGGGTAATGTTGGTGGGTGGCTACCAAGCGAGTGTTTTGCAGGCAAAAGATTTGAGTATGGTAAATAATAAATAGAAAATGGAGAAGAAAGTGAGTGATAGCAATGTGATAACCATTGAATTGGAAACAGGTACGGTAACCATTGAATTGTACCCAGATGTAGCACCTAAAACGGTAGAATCATTTAAGAAACTGATTAGTAAGGGTTTTTATGATGGTTTGACCTTTCATCGGGTGATTCCTGGTTTTATGGCGCAAGGTGGCGACCCTGAGGGTACAGGTATGGGTGGGCCAGGTTTTCGCTTAAAAGCTGAATTCAACGACAAGAAACATGTGCGTGGCACATTGGCGATGGCGCGCTCATCAGATCCAGATTCAGCAGGCAGTCAATTTTATATTTGTTATGGTCCACAACCCCACTTGGATGGGCAATATACGATTTTTGGTCAAGTCATCGATGGTATGGAATTGATTGATGATGTAAGCAATGGCACGGTGATGAAGAAGTTAAGTATTGTTGAGTCTGGAGAATAATCACGATGACTGAACAAGAAATGCTACAAATGTATGAAGATGCAGGCGCATTATTGAATGGGCATTTTGTGTTATCCAGTGGGCGACATTCAGCCCGTTATTTGCAATCTGCATTGGTGTTGATGCATCCGAGCAATGCCACCGCATTGGCAACAGAGTTGGTAAAAACTATTGATGTAGATGATTATGATATGGTGGTTTCACCAGCTATTGGTGGTCTAGTCATTGGGCAAGAAGTGGCTCGTCAATTGAACAAACCTTTTATTTTCACCGAGCGTAAAGAAGGTGAAATGCAAATGCGCCGTGGTTTTTCTATCCCTGATGGTGCTAAGCTTTTGGTGGTAGAAGATGTGATTACTACAGGTGGCTCAGTGCGTGAATGTATTGCTGTGGTGCGCGAGTTTGGTGGTAACCCTACAACTGTTTTAGCCGTTGTGGATAGATCACCCCAGCAACAAGGGCGTTTTGATATACCACATCACACCGTCATCACTTTGGATGTGGAAACCTTTGATGCGGATAGTTGCCCTATGTGTAAACAAGGCACGACAGCCATCAAACCAGGTAGTCGAGGTAATGGGTGAGTAAGGCTGTTGTTCGCTGCTTCCCTTTTGGGGGCGTTGGCGAGTTTGGTAAAAATATGATGGTGTATGCCATTGATGATGAAGCTATCATTGTTGATTGTGGCATGGGGTTTCCTGATCCCAGTATGCATGGCATCAATATTACCATTCCAGATATTGCAGCTTTAGATGAATTGGGTCTTAAAATTCATGGTATTGTATTGACCCATGGTCATGAGGATCATATTGGTGGTCTTCCTTTTTTATTACCACGTTTAAAACTTCCCGTGTGGGGCACACCCATTACACTTGCTTTGGTGAAACATAAAATGGAGGAAGTGCAGTTTAAACCTGAGCTTCATCCATTGCCTGAAGATGGAACATTAACCCAAGTGGGTTCTTTTCAGGTGGAAGCGATTCCTGTAACCCATTCGATTATGGATGCAGTTTCAGTAGCTATTCATACGCCTCTGGGTGTGATTATTCATACAGGTGACTTCAAATTTGACCCTTCACCGCTAGATGGGCGAGCCACAGCTTTGCACAGGTTTGCTAAACTTGGCGATGATGGTGTGTTGTTGCTTTGTTCAGATTCTACCAATGCTACGCAAAGTGGTAGTAGCCCTAGTGAAGCAAGTGTGGGCGGGCCGCTGAAACAAGCGATTTCACAGTGTTCGGGTAAGGTGATTGTATCTACTTTTTCATCGAATATGTTTCGTATTCAACAAATTATTGATGCGGGATTGGCTTGCGGGAGAAAAATTGCTTTTGCAGGTCGAAGTTTAGAGAAAAATGTTGAAATCACGAAACTCATGGGGCGTTTGAGTTTACCTGATAATCAGGTGGTTAATGTAAGAGAAACACAAAATGTTGCAGATCACGAGTTATTAGTGATTGCCACAGGTTCACAAGGTGAATGGCGAGCAGCCTTGGCAAGAATTGCCCAAAACCAATTTCCAGGTTTGCGCCTTGGTGTTGGTGATTTGGTGATTTTTTCATCTTCTTCTATACCTGGAAATGAGCGTGTTATTGCAGGTTTATATAACCATATTTACCGACGTGGTGCGCGTATTTTACATTCAAGACAAGCGCATTTGCATGTATCAGGACATGCACAAGCGCATGAATTAAAAACTATGATTCAGCTTACACGTCCTAAATATATGTATCCTGTGCATGGTGAATATCGCAATTTGGTGGAACATCAACATCTTGCAATAGCCACCAATGTACCGTATGAAAATACCATTATTGCAGAAAATGGACATAGTGTGGTGGTAACAGAAGAGGGTATTAAACATGGCCCTGAATTTGAGGCTGGGGCTATTTTTGTTGATGGTTCAGGGCGCGATGAAGTGGATTACAGTGTAGTCAAAGATAGACGTGCCTTGGCTGATGAAGGTATGATTACAGCGGTGGTGTTAATTGACCAACATCAAGGTACGGTGATTGGTCAACCTGAACTATTAACACGAGGTGTGCTCAATAATGAAGTGTCGGAAGATGTTTTTGAGCAAGCAGCAGCGAGTTTAAGGGTTCATTTGCAATCATTTAACCAAGAAACTTTAGCTGATATAGACTCTGCTCGTGAAGAAGTGCGTTTATGGGTGCGTCGTTGGTGTAAACGCAAACTTGGTCGCCGACCTATGGTTGTAACAACAATTCTGGAGGTTTAATCTTTGAGCGTGGATGTACTAAACCCCAAAAATATTTGGCGTGAATCATTGGCTTTTTTATGGTTGGCTGTAGTGGTGATGGTGGCTTTAGCTTTGTTTAGCTATCAGCCCTCAGACCCATCGTTGAATCACGCAACCGATAATCCTCCTGTCAATATGTTAGGCATGGCAGGCGCTTATGTTAGTGATATATTGATTCAACTTTTGGGTTACAGTGCTTGGTTGCTGATTGCACTTGGAGCTGTTTTAGCATTTCGTATTGCAACCCATAAAATACCAGTTTGGGGTTCATGGACATCCTTGTTTTGGTTGCCATTTTTATTGGCTGTGTCGTCACTACTATCTGCTTATGTTGAAAACAGCACTTACCCTGCTGGGGCAGGCGGTGCTTTGGGTTATCTGTTTGCACAAAGCTTAACACCCGTACTTTCAGCCCTTGGTCGTGATGTGGTTTTGGTTGCCATGCTGTTGAGCAGTTTTGTTTCTGCATCGCATATTTCTTTGCTGACATTGGTACAAAAAGTTGTTCAAGCTTTTGTTTGGTTATTGGCTAAGGTTATAAGCTTTGTTCAAAGCAAAAAAGAAAAAGTAGCCTCAAAAGTCAAACAAAAACAAGAGCGAGAAGAAGGCAGACAGGCACGACAAGAGGAAAAGAAAAAACGACCTGTGCATATTGCCCAATCTGAGCCTGAAATTGTACGCCCTGAAGTGGTGGAAATTGCAGAGCGCGTGAAAATTGAAGAACACCAACCCGAGTTAGCATTGGGTAAACCTGAAGGTGAGTTTGTTTTACCATCGTTAAAACTCTTTAAAGAACACCAAAAATCAGTGAAAACGTATAGTGCAGAAGTATTGCAAGCCATGTCGCGGATGTTAGAGAAAAAACTTCTGGACTATCGCGTAGAAGGGCAAGTGGTAGCGGTGCAACCGGGACCAGTGGTTGTACAGTTTGAGTTTGAATTGGCAGCAGGCACTAAAGTATCCAAAGTGATTGCCTTACAAGATGATTTGGCGCGTTCCATGTCTGCAACAAGTGTACGTGTGGCGGGTAATATACCTGGCAAAAATGCGATTGGTATTGAGCTACCCAATGAAGAGCGTGAAATGGTGTTTATGCGTGATGTGTTGGCGAGTAAAGCTTTTGCCGATAAAAAACATATTTTACCTATGGCATTGGGTGTAGATATTGCAGGGCAACCTGTGGTGGCAGATTTGGCAAAAATGCCACATTTATTGGTAGCCGGCACGACGGGTTCGGGTAAATCAGTCTCGGTGAATACCATGATTTGTTCTATGTTGATGAAATATACACCAGATGACTTACGTTTAATCATGGTTGACCCTAAAATGCTTGAATTGTCGATGTATGATGATATTCCGCATTTATTGGTGCCTGTGGTAACCAATCCAAATAAAGCATCTAAAGCCTTGGCATGGGCTGTGTATGAAATGGAGCGCAGGTATCGCTTGATGTCTGAGGCAAAAGTAAGGAATATCAGTAGTTACAACAAGGCTGCGAAAGCCTTGCGGGATGCAGGTGAAACAGGTGAGCAGTCTGAACACATGCCATATATTGTGATTCTTATTGATGAGTTGGCAGATTTGATGATGGTGGCTGGTAAAGAAGTGGAGCAGTCTATTTGTCGCTTGGCGCAAAAAGCCAGAGCTGCAGGGCTACATCTTATTTTGGCAACACAACGACCTAGTGTGGATGTGATTACAGGTTTGATTAAGGCAAACTTACCAAGCCGATTGGCATTTCAGGTATCGTCTAAAATTGATTCGCGCACTATTCTGGATCAAATGGGTGCAGAGCAACTGCTTGGGCATGGAGATGCTTTATTCTCGAATTTAGGTAGAGAAATACACCGTGTGCATGGTGCTTTTATTGATGATGATGAAGTGGTCAACTTGGTGGAACATTTGAAAAAACAAGGTGAGCCAGAATATCGCATGGAAGTATTTACTGTATCTGTAGATGGAGAAGATGCAGAACAAGGCGACCTAGATGACGAAAAAGATAGCAAATACAATGAAGCTGCAGATTTGGTTGCAGAAAAGGGTAAGTGTTCGGTATCTATGGTGCAGCGTTATTTGCGTATTGGTTACAACCGGGCAAGTCGTATCGTAGAACAAATGGAGCGGGATGGCTTGGTAAGCCCACCAGGCGCAGGCGGTGTGCGTAAGGTTCTATCGCGTTCTTCAGATGAAGCAGGTTTTGATGTTTAATTTACTGAAAGGTATTTTGTTTACGGTGTTGATGTTGCAGGTTGTGAGTGTGCAGGCAGCAGAACAAGCCACACCACTGGATAAACATTCAGCTTTAGGTATTGCGTTGGTGAAGATGTTATCCTTGCAAGGTTTTTCAGCGGATTTTGAACAAGTTTTGACGTATGCAGAGGGTGGCAAACGTGTTTATCAGGGACAATTGGCTGTGTTGCGTCCAGGTAAGTTTCGTTGGCATTATGTCAAACCTTATGAACAACTTTATGTGAGTAATGGTGATGGTATTTGGTTGTATGAGCCCGATTTGTTACAAGCACAAAAACTACAAGATTTGGGTGATGTAGATCCAATCGTGATGCAGCTTTTGGATGGGCGAGTTAGCCTTGATGATGTGCAAGTATTACAACATGAAAGCTTTGATGATGGTTTGTCGAGTTGGCATGTTCGTATTGGTAAAAAAGAGCAGCAGGTTGAAGTTTGGTTGGGAGTGAAAGCACAGCAATTGATATGGATAGAGAGCAGAGATATGTTATCCAATCGGAATAGGCTTCACTTACAACATATGAAGCAAACACCACCTGCAGTAGAAATATTTGAGTTTAAAGCACCTGAGGGTGTGGATGTGATTGGGGCAATGGAATGAAATTAGGTTTAAAAGTATGGGGTGCATGTGCTTGTGTATTCATGAATATACAAACTGTATCGGCAGCAGTATTGGCACATGATGATTTAACCGCAGCAGGTGCAGGTGCAGCCAATGCTATTGTGGCAGGTGCAGATGATATTTCAGCAGCGCTTTATAACCCTGCTGGTTTGGCTTGGCAGGAAGGTGTGCAAGCTTTGGTTGGTAGTCAATCCAACAATCGCGGCATCAGTGGTGGAGCGGCAGGTTCGGGTGATGGAGGCATGCGCGATTTGAGTGCATTTGCTATATCATGGTTGCCAGAAGGTGGAAGCTGGGGTGTGTCTGGCTCCATTGCTACACCATACATCGTACAAACAAACTGGAATAATCAGTTTGCGCAGGCTATTGGTAAAACAGATATACAGTTGCAGCGTTATAGTTTGGACAGCTTTTATAGGGTGAATAATACACTTGGCATCGCTGCAGGTTTAGATATGTATGACATGGGTGTCAGTTTGGCGAGCAATGGGTCTTCATTTTCTGCTTCAGGTTGGAGTCATGTGGGTGGGCATATTGCAACACGTTGGCAATTCATGCCTTTTTGGATGTTGGGCATCACTTATCGTCAAGGTACAGATGTATCTGTAAGCAATGGTGTGGGTGATACTTTTGCCATGAATTTACCCGATGAGTTAAGCATAGCTGTGGCGCATGATTTGTTGGATGATGAAATACGGCTTGAGCTTGCTGTGAAACGTAGCACATGGTCATCATTACAAGATTTAACTGTGGAAAATAGTGGTGTAGTATTACAATCCTTGCCCGCAAAACTCAAAGACACTACTGATGCCTCTTTGGGTTTAACTTGGTTTTGGCGTGAGCGCACCCAACTTCGCTTTGGTTATAGTTATCTTCAAGGTGCTAATGATTTGGCAGCTTATCAACCAGCCATTGCAGACTTAACAGGGCATAAGTTTACTTCAGGTTTTGGTGGAAAAATGTCGGGCATGCATTTGGATGTATCAGTCAGTTATGCGATTTACCCACAAACCACAGTGACAGGTATTAATGCAGATAGTTATAAAGATTCATTGGTAACATGGATGTTTACTTTAAGTAAAAAGTTCTAGGGCTACTTCGTCATATGAATATGGGCTTGCCAGGTTTACAATTTTCAGATGTTCAAGTGCCACTTGCGCATAGACTTCGCCCAAGTTCATTACAAGAAGTACAAGGGCAATTGGCTTGTACAGAACCTTCGGGTTGGTTTGCACAAAGTATTGCTGAAGGTAGAGCTGTTTCTTGTATTTTCTGGGGTCCACCGGGTGTAGGAAAAACAACACTTGCTCGCATTATGGCTGAACATGCCAATATGCCATTCGCCCAACTTTCTGCGGTATCTGCGGGAAAAAAAGAAGTACAAGATGTGGTGGCGCAAGCCAAACAAACAGGACGAACTTACCTTTTATTTTTAGATGAAATCCATCGCTTTAATAAAGCCCAACAAGATGTTTTATTGCCTTATTTAGAAGATGGAACACTGATATTGGTGGGGGCAACCACTGAAAACCCATCATTTACATTAAATAATGCCTTATTATCTCGCTGTCGGGTGATTGTGCTCAAGGCTTTAAGCTGTGATGCCGTGGCAAGTATCTTAAGGCATGGTATCAGCGAGCTGCAAGTTGCATCCTCTACATTTATGATGGATGAAGATGCTTTGTTGTGGTTGGCGCAAGCGGCAGATGGTGATGCGCGGTATGCCTTAAATGCTTTGGAAGCCATTTATGATGCTGGCAAAGATAAATGCTGGACGTTGAGTGATGTTGAAAAACAATGGCAGCGCAGGCAAGCCAAGTATGACCGTGATGGTGATAGCCATTATGACTTGATTTCCGCATTGCATAAGTCGATTCGCAGTTCAGATGCTGATGCCGCCGTATATTGGTTGGCACGCATGCTTGAAGGTGGTGAAGAGCCACTGTATTTGGCGCGGCGTTTGATTCGTATGGCAACTGAAGACATTGGTTTGGCTGACCCCAAAGCTTTAACTTTAGCCTTGGATGCGCAACGGATGTTTGAAATATTGGGCTCACCAGAAGGGGAGCAGGGGTTGTTTGAAGTGACCATTTATTTGGCACTCGCTCCTAAAAGTAATGCCGCTTATATGGCTGAAAAAGCTGCCCGTAGATTAGCCAAAGAAACCCAAGACTTGGATGTGCCAATGCATTTGAAAAATGCACCTACCAAGTTGATGAAACAGATTGGACATGGTGAGGGTTATCAGTATGCACATCATGAAACTGATGCGGTGGTAAGCCAAAAACATTTCCCAGAGGCGATGGATGAGGTATGTTTGTTTGAACCTGTAGCGCGTGGTTTTGAGAAAACGCTAGCAGAACGCAAAGCTTGGTTACAAACTAGGCGTGATGAGAAACGGAAGGGGTAGGTTATATGTTAAAACAAGTAGCTGCTATTGCAGCAGGTGCATCTATGGGGGCGGTATGCCGTTGGTGGGTGGTTTTACTTATGCAACGCTGGTTTGGTACAGCTTATCCATGGGCAACTTTATTCGTCAACGCAGTGGGAAGCTTCGCTTTAGGTTTTTTGGTGATTTGGTTCTTGGATAGGACACATTTGAGTGATTTATTACGTTTATTGTTAACGGTTGGTTTTTTAGGTTCATTTACTACATTTTCTACATTTTCAGTAGAAACTGTACGCTTGATAGAGCTGGGTTCAATTGGTGAGAGCCTTGTGCATACGGTGGGTTCAGTTGTACTTTGTATTACTATGGCATGGTTGGGCATGTTGTTAGCAAAGGCATAAGCAATAAGTTGATTTAATACAGTTTTTAGATTTTCAGCATGAGGTTGGGAGGCAATATGCAGGAAGGAAGGTTAGCATCACAGTTTGAGCGTACATTGGCATTTTATGTACGGAAATTACTTGGTATTTCTATTGTAATTGTGATTGGCTTTTGTATTTACCACACGATGCAGGGAGCAAAAATGCAAGCGATGGTCGAGGCGGTCATGGTAGTTGCTTATAGTATTGCACTGATTGTTGTTCGTGATTCCCGCAATGTAAAATATGTGATGCATGTCGTTATGGCAGTAGGTTTACTGGGTTTACTGTTGAATATGGGTGAAGAAACCAATACCGCAATGTGGTTAGGTACATTGATTGTTGCTGCTTTTGCTTTGTTTGAAAAGAAACAAGGCATGTATTGGGTTGTAATCGTGAATGTGAGTGTGCTTATATATATGCTTATAGATAGTTTGCGAGAAGTACCTTTATATCCCATATATTTTGCCGCTAATGTTGTGTTAAGTTGCTTGTGGTTAAGTATGATTGCCTTTTTTGCCTATCGAAACACAAGAGAGCAGCATGAGTGGACATTAGAAGAAGAAACTGAGCGCGAACGTAAGACTATGGTACAAACTCTGGCTGGTGGCATGGCACATGTAATGAATAATGAAATGTTGGCTATTGTTGGTAGGCTTGAGTGTCTTCAATATCGCTTGCATCGCAAAGAAGATGCTAAAGAATTGGAAGAAATTATTGAGCTAGCAATGAAAGTTAGTGAGCATGGTAATCGTTTAGCGTTATATGCACAGCCTGACCAAGAGCAAAAGCAGCGCATTCATTTGTATGATACATGTAGGGCGGTAGTTAAACAATTTGAGAAAAGTTTGCCTAACGAGATTGAACTTGAACTGAAAGAACCTAACTTTTCTATACAATGTTTTGCTGATGAGGTGCAAATAGCACAGGCATTGGCGCAAACTATCGAGAATGCAAAAGATGCCATTGCTGAGCGTTGGAGAGAGCAGGGTCGGGTAAACCATGGTCATATTGGGGTTTCATTTCAACAAAAATGTGTAGAAAAAGATAACGGTAGCAACTTACGGTCAGGTCAGTATGTACGTATAACCATTGCCGATGACGGTTGGGGTGTTTCTGAAGATATGCAGGATAAGATTTTCAAACCATTTTCAACTTCAAAGCGTGCAGGGCGAGGTTTGGGTCTTACTGTGGTACAAAGTATTGTACAGCGGCACGGTGGGGAAGTGTGTTTTGAAAGTGATGTGGGTAAGGGGAGCCTATTTCATATTTGGTTACCTATTGAAGAAGATTCAAAAGCCTAAACAATCTATATGTGAGACCCCTACGATTGGCTTGGGCCTTGATGATAAATCAAATCTTCCACAGGTTCGCCACCCACCAAATGCTGCGCAATAATCCTATCCAGATTTTCATCGGTCACATTATAATACCACACGCCATCAGGCTGAATCGCTAACAATGGACCACCTTTGCAAGTACCAAAACAAGTCGCACGACTACGCTTTACTCGCAAATCACCTTTATTGAGGCCTGCTGCTTTAAATTTCTCACCCAAGGTATCATAAAGCTCCTGCCCACCACCATCGGTGCAACGTGGCCCCACACAAACAATCATATGCCTGCGATAATCCATCATTTTTGGTTTAATCACTTTACTCATATTTGTTCCTTTTATCTATACTCCTTCTCCTTTTGAAGGGACAAGGTGAATGCCGCAGGCAGAGAGAGTGCCCTGGGGCAGAAGGTTGGGATGAGGGTTGTTACTTCAAAGACATCCAAGTCTTTTCAAATGCTTTCAAAGCATCCGCGCTAAAATCATCACCATCTTTCACCAACAACACGCGGAATACCAAATCTCCCGCTTGGTTCAAAAAGTGAACACCCAACGATTTTTCACCACGTTTGGCAAGGTAGGCATGGTGCACATTCGCCCAGTTGATATGCACATGAAAGGCATCGGTCACAACATTAAGCCAATCGCCTTTCATTTCAAACTGATCGCCTGTCAGCAAACATTCGGTCACAGCGCCCGCAGGTGAACGAATCACCGTACGTAGCTTGCCCCATGCTGCTAAATCTTGAACAATGCTTTCTAAGTTATCATCTGCGCGCACAGCGGTATAACCGCCAGCAGGCTCATCATTGCTTGCCCCTGCCACAGCTTCTAAAATTTCACCCACAGGTGCATTAAAATGTGCGGCAACCTTTTCCCAAGGTTTGTGATTACCATCTTCAAGCCATTGGCGCACGCAACCGTGCCAGCCTTCCAAACCCATGGTAAGTGAACGCCCTGCCTTTTCACCATCTTTAGCATCACCCGTTAAATCATCATATTTATTAGCATAACCACGTGGTGTAATCATCAAACCCTCTTGAATATAGGTGGATGAGTTGCCGATGAGCACGGTAGTCAACATACCGATTTCTTTGTCTGCCATTTCACCCAAGGTGGTCATTTGAATATCTTGACGGCGGCGGTATGCCGATTTCACAATCGCCACAGGTGTCTTGGGGTCACGGTGTTGCAATAAGATACGCTGCGCTTCCACGATTTGCTGGGTGCGTCTGCCCGATTTTGGATTGTATAATCCAATCACGAAATCTGATGCACCCACAGCATCAATGCGTTTGCGAATGGTTGTCCAAGGGGTGAGCAAATCGGACAATGAAATCGAACAGAAATCGTGGGTTAAGGGCGCGCCCACCAATGACGCGCAAGCATTCAATGCTGTTGCGCCAGTGACCACTTCCACTTGAATATCTGAATCTGGTGTCCAACCATGTTGAAACAACACTTCATACGTGGGGCCAGCCATACCATACACACCCACATCACCCGATGAAATCAATGCCACAGTCTTGCCTTGTTTGGCAGCTTCATAAGCCTCTACACAGCGGTCTATTTCTTCAGTCATGCCTTTTTTGATGACTTCTTTGCCAGCCAGCAAATCTTCCACCAAACGAATATAGGTGGTGTAACCAATCACCACATCGGCTTCTTCAATCGCCGCGCGCGCGCGATATGTCATTTGATCCTTTCCGCCAGGGCCAAAACCGACAAGCAAAATTTTCCCCGACTTTTGCTCCCTCTCCTTCCTAGAGGGAGAGGGTTGGGGTGAGGGAGTTCCCTCTAAGTATTCGTTATTTGTATTCTCGTTCATCAACCCTCACCTTTATCCTCTCCCTTCAAAGGGAGAGGAGATATGACCTTGCAGATGGACACCGTAGCATTTTTACCGTCGTGTCCTCTGTATTTATATTTTTCTACAATCAAATCTTCTTTGCTGCTACCTGCTCGCAAAATTGCCGCCGCTTCACCCACAGACGGCGTACCCACATAACGCATCACCACTTCCGATGGGTTAGGCACATCCACTTTCGCCAACTCACTGGCTGCATACCATGTGCAATCCCAGCCGAATTGTTTACACACAGATAATAAGCCTATTTCATCCGACTTCTTGTCAATCGATGCCGTGGTAACAACATCATCCGTACTTAAACCAACAGATGCCAAGGCATCAAAGATGGCTGTACGAATCGTTTCTTCAGGTGTGCCTCTATCGCAGCCTAAGCCGAGAATGACTTTCACGGGCGATACACCACCAACTTTTCATGCAATTCATCCCAAATATGTTCAGGAAGCTCGCGATGTGTTACCCATAAGATGGCGGCAAATTGATTTACATCCACATCTTCAAACTTCTCAAAGCAATGAATGGTTTTCGGTAAATCATTGGCGCGTGTCCACCAGTCCAGCGAAGGTTTCTCACGCTCATCCACCAAAGCAATCGGCTCTTCATTCACCACATGCGCGGATACCCGCGTGATATTTATTTTTGGGCATTCCACTTTCCAGCCAAGTTCACGTCCTAAAATATCCACAGGTATCGTTTTGCTCACATCCGATGCCGTGGTCAACACTGGTATCGCATCCAATAAACCTGCCACATATTCCGCCCAAGCATTCGCACCACCCACATGCCCAGAAAGCACAGGAATCACATGTTGCCCAGCATCATCCACCACCAACACACCGGGGTCTTCATCTTTAGATACCATATGCGGCGCAATCAAACGCACCACAGCCCCCAACGAAACGAAGTAAATAATCTGGTCATAATTTTTAAACATCGAGGGAATTTCTGCTTTTAAACCAGCATCATAAGCATGCACTTCGTTGCTTACATCTGCAAACACATGCCCGAATTTTTGGGATGTAATAATATCCGCTTGCGGCAGTTTGGGCGCAAGGTCTTTAGCCTGTGCTGCCCCATGTTTGGTAATGGCAACCAACACCACTTTCCCATCTAAAGGTTTTGTATCAATCATGATTTAAGCATCCTTTTTCTTACAACCGCGAATCATTTCACCACGTTCTCTGTTTGGGTTTCGCACCAACATCAATGAAAGGTAGTTCACCTTCTCACCTTTTAGCGAAGCCACATCACGAATAATACGTTCTTCAGGTGCGCCTGCTTTTTCCACAAACACCGCATCCGTTAATAAATTATGTTCTGCCAACCAATCAATCACGCTATCCAACAATGGTTTCACTTTAAGCAATACCAAAGTATCAAAATGCGGCAATAGTTTTTCCAATTCATCCAAGCCATAACCTGCGGGCACAATCGCTACCGTGTCATCGGTTTCTGCCAATGGAAATGATGTGCTCGCAGCGGCTGCATTAAAGGATGGCACACCTGCAATGGTTTCCACTTCAATATCCGTATCTAGGCTTTGTACATAACGCGCTAAATAGGTGAACGTTGAAAACGTCGAAGCATCACCTTCCACCAAAAAAGCAACATCACGCCCACCTTGCAACACAGGCACAATCTTATCCGCAGCTCGCGCCCATGCCCGCGCCAACACTCCCGTATCATGGGTCATGGGGAACACCAGTTCCAAAGCATCATCAGGCATATCTAACCCTGTCCGCTCAGCAATACCTAAAGCATGGCTCTTACCGCCTTTGCGCCGCACAGGATAACACCACATCGCATCCGACCGCATCACAGCCCAAGCCTTACGTGTAATCAGCCCTGCATCGCCAGGGCCTAAGGATGTTGCAATAAGTTTACCTTTTTTCATGTCTGCGTTTATCCGTGTTTATCTGTGGCTATTTTTTCAACCGTTACAATCCATACAGGATTTTCCGCTGCCATGCGATGCATATGCAAAATCGGCTTGCTGCGCGAGACCTGCATTTGGGTGATAGACCATGACACATCCATAGCTTTAAGCGCTTCTACGGCTGCCGTTAGATTTTCAATGGTGACAAAATTCATCACCAAATGACCACCTTCATTCAATCTGCTTACAATCAGCTGGATTAACGCTGCCAATTCGCCACCAGAGCCACCCACAAACACGGCATCAGGGTCAGGCCAAGCATCTAAACATTCGGGTGCTTTTGCATTGACCAAAGTGTAGTGGTGAATATCCATCTGCACCTGATTACTTCTAGCGATTTCATAATCAGCTTCATTCTTTTCAATGGCATACACCCAACCGTTGGGGCAAAGCCTTGCCGCTTCCAAGCCCACAGAGCCAGAGCCCGCACCAATATCCCAAACAATACTGTTCGCTTTAAGCTGCATATGCGCCAGAGATACAGCGCGAACTTCGCGCTTGGTAATCAAGCCTTTTTCAGGTTTGCGTTGATTAAAGCTTGCATCCTCATGCCCAAACAACACAGGTTTCTTCAGCTTTTCTTTGCGCTCTAAAATCACCATATTCAAATCAGCAAAGTCTTGCTCTGCCAACGCTGACACAGGCACATCTGCAACAATACGTTCATCATCCTGCAACAAATTCTCAGCCACAATCATCTCGAAATCATCAGCCATAGCTTCAGCAACCAACATTCTGGCAATACGCGCTGGATTATTTTCAGGGCTGGTAAATGTAATGATTTTTCTATGCTGCATACATGCTTTGAACAGCGGATAAAGCCCGTGCTCTTTGCTTGGGTTTTCCGCCCATTCGCCTGCATCTTTGGTATGCACCGAGCAAATATAAGCATCCTGCCAACTTACCCCCACACGCGCGCAAGCAAGCTGCAAAGCCGATACATTGGGGCGAATATCAAGTTTGGATAAGCCGACTTTCTTTTTCAAATAATTAGCAATACCATGACACAGTGGGTCGCCCGTGGCTAAAACCACCACGGTTTGTTGTTTCGCCAAAGCTTGCTCAATTCGCATGGGCACATCTTTTAGATGACCTGTTAAATCAAAAGTTTCCGCACCTGATTGCAGTTCAGCCGCAAACAATTCAAGCACACGCGTGCCACCAATCACCACATCCGCTTGCTTCAGCAACGCCAAAGCATCAGGTGCAAGCCCTGCAATACCATTATCCAATACGCCCAGCACTACACATTTAGTCATGTTTGACTCCATCACTGCTTACATCAGCCAAGGGATTGCCAGAGAAATCACACACCATCACCCGCACACTAAACTCACTGGGGTAACGCTCTTTTAAGGTAGCAATCGTGCGCTCTGCCAAAGCGATATAAAACTTATCCGCCAAACCCATTTCTTCCAATTTCTCTGCAGTAAACCGAGCTGTTTCGGCTGCACGAATCTCTTCACATAAAGCTGCTGGCGCGCCAATACCTTCTGCCAATTCTGCCAATAAATCGGTGTTCACCGCTTTACGGTTGGCATGGGTAATCACTTCGCCTTGCGCCATTTTGGTGAGTTTGCCAACCATGCCACCGATAATCACTTGTTTGATATGTTCTTTTTTGCAGGTATCCAGCGCAGGGCCTAAGAAATCACCCATTTGCACAAAGCAGGCAGGATCAAGCTCTGGCAGTGCGGCAATCACAAACTTTTCTGTGCGTCCGCCCGTGGTGAGCACCACTGTGTCTTGCCCTTGATTGGCTGCTACTTCAATGCCTTGCACCACCGATGCACGAAATGCCGCTGTGGAATAAGGATGCACAATGCCCGTAGTACCTAAAATTGAAATACCTCCCAAAATACCAAGGCGGTCATTCAATGTTTTCTTCGCCATTTTCTCACCATCAGGCACAGAAATGGCCACTTCCAAACCGTGATTTTCTAACAAATCACCGCCAACTTCACGCACATTGGCTTCAATGTTTTTGCGCGGTACAGGGTTAATGGCAGGGCCACCCACTTCCAGACCAAGGCCTGCCATGGTAATCGTGCCTACGCCTTGCCCACCTTTCAGCACCACTTCGCCAGCTTGCCCATCCAGCAAACGAACATCCGCCGTTAAATGCGCGCCATCTGTGCAATCAGGGTCATCACCCGCATCTTTAATGCACATCGCATGTGCCACTTTGCCATCTGCGCTAACCTCACCATCATGAATGATAAATTTCACTCGTGTACCGTTAGGCAATAAAGATTCAAGTTCATTGGGTACTTCGCCAGTGGCAAGCCCAATGGTTGCTGCGCGCGCTGCTGCCGCAGAGTTTGCACCCGTGGTGTAGCCTTTGCGCTTACCGCGCTCGCGCTTTTTCATCATACCTTATTCATCCTTAGCTATATCCCGCCAAGTTCTTCGCGCATCCACCACATCACCAATCACGACAATGGCAGGCGATACACCCACAAGCTTACCTGACACCACATCTTCAAGTGTGCCATAATCTTGTTTTTCTGTTGGTAAACTTACCGCATGCAAAACAGCCACAGGTGTACTGGCTTTCATCCCTGCATCCACAAGGTTAGCTGCAATGTTTGGCAAATTTCGTGTACCCATATAAATCACCAACACAGGAAATGCCGCGACCAATGCCTGCCAATCCATGCGCGATTTATCTTCAGCCTCATGCCCTGTTAAAAAGGCTAGAGATGCATTCACAGTTCTATCGGTGACGGGAATACCCGCCATGGCAGGGGCTGCAATGCCTGATGTGATGCCAGGAATCACACGAAATGGGATATTTTCTTCAGCCAAAGCGCGAATTTCTTCGCCGCCACGACCAAACACAAAGGGGTCACCACCTTTAAGGCGCACCACACGTTTATTTTCTTTGGCAAGTTTGACCAATGTTTCGCAAATATCATCTTGGTTCGCCGATGGTTTACCGCCACGTTTGCCTGCAAACACAAGCTCTGCATCTTTATCCGCCATCGCCATAATCGCTTCCGATACCAAAGCGTCATGAACAATCACATCGCAATTTGCGATGAGTTTCGCTGCGGCAAGGGTAAGCAAACTTGCATCGCCAGGCCCTGCGCCCACAAGCGCAACTTCACCGCTTTTTAAAAGGCTATCCAATATCATGAATGCTTTTCTCTGGCTTCAGCCAAAGCGAGCATGGCATGAATGGCAGAGACCACCAAAGTGGAGCCACCTTTGCGACCACGCGTAATCACCCAAGGCACATCATCACATTTGGCAACTTCATCCTTGGATTCTTCTGCCGATACAAAACCCACAGGCATACCCACAATCAATGCAGGTTTTGCGCCTTCTTCATCAATCAAACGCAACACTTCCAACAATGCCGTTGGCGCATTACCCACACCCACAATCGCGCCATCCAATAAACCCAGCTTGTGTGCTTTACGCATGGCTTGCACCGCGCGCGTTGTACCCTCGGCTTTGGCATCTTCAATCACATCTTCATCGGAAATAAACTGATGCGTTTGTACGCCAAAGTGCGACAAACGCGGTTTCGATAAACCCACACAAATCATTTCCACATCCGCCACAATGGGTGCGCCAGCGGCGATGGCTTCAAGGCCAGCTTGCATGGCATCGGGGTGAAATTCAGTTAAACCATTAAATTCAAAATCAGCCGTTGCATGAATCATGCGACGCACTAGCGGCCATTGCTCATCAGTATAGCTGCCTTTGTCGCCAGCCTCTGCATCAACAATGGCAAAAGATGAGTGCTCAATTTTTTGCCCTGCTTTGGTTAACTGCTCTGTAACAACATTCTGACTCATGTGTTTACCTCAATGATGGTGATGATGACCAAAGCCATGTTCTTCTGCAAAACCACGATACTTACAGCCATCACACTCTAACATTTTAGGCTCTTTTCTACCTTCACCCTTAGCATCAGCAACACGCTCATCTAACATCTCATATATCGCATCATCAAATCCAATATATTTGCCCAAACCAAATGCAACACTTGGGTATTGGCTTTGCAAACGTGTCACTTGGCGAGCAATACGCTCAATCAATACGCCTGTGTATAAATAATAAGGCAACACAATGATTTGCTTCATGCCACAAGCCACTTGCCGTTGAGCCACAGTTTCCACTTTAGGAAAAGTGATGCCTGTAAATGCTAAATCGACCATTTCATGCTCAGTTTCTTCAAACAACCAACGCGCCATCTTAGCAATTTCGCCATTAGCAACTTTATCCGATGAACCGCGCGCCAACAAAATCACACCTGTATTTTTTGCATCGGGTGCATCCAAAGCCAACATCGCTTTGGATAATTTAGATTTTAACGCTTGCAACACTTTTGTGCCTGCGCCCAAATGCTTGGCCATGATAAATTCAACATCAGGATGATGTTCGCGTGCATGCGCTATATGGTGCGGAATTTCCATCTTTACATGCCCTGCCGCCCCTAAAATTAAAGGCACAACAATGACACGTTTGGAACCCTTGGCTGCATTTGCCATGCCTGCATCAAGTGTGACATCGGAAAACTCAATAAAGCATACTTCAATGCGATCATCAGGGCGACGCTTACGCCATTCTGCTGCAAACTGCTCAATTTCTTTATTGCCGCTTGGTTCGCGTGAGCCGTGACCCACCAATAAAATCGTGTCTTTCATCGTTTACAACCTTTTCCTCTTCTGCTCCCTCGCCCTTTTAAGGGAGAGGGTTGGGGTGAGGATTTTAACATCACCCCTCATCCTAACCTTCTCCCCTCAAGAGGGAGAAGGAACGGGTTTCATTTATTCTCAGCCTTTCTAAAGCGATGCGTAAATCCTGCATCGTAAAGCTTAGATTTCTTCAATGTTTTCCAATCTCTTGCGCCCAGCGTTGGGCTCACCACAATCATGGCTTGAGATGCGATTTTTTCATCCCTGCATTTTTCACGGATATTCGCAATCGTGCCGCGCACAATCTTTTCTTCACCCGGCCATGATGCCTTTTGCACCACCAACACCTTATCATCATCATGCCAACCCGCAGCCAGCAACTCCTCGCGCACTTTATTGAGCAATGTGATGGATAAAAATAGACACATGGTGGTTTTATGCTGCGCAAGCTCGCGCAAACTTTCACCTTCAGGCATGGGTGTGCGTCCTTCCACACGGGTTAAAATCACGGTCTGTGTGATTTCAGGCAGCGTTAAACTTTCCGATGCCGCAGCCATAGATGCAAAGGCAGAAGATACCCCCGGCACTACAGCTGACTCTATACCTGCCGCATCCAAAGGTTGCAGCATTTCAATCAATGCGCCATACAAGCCAGGGTCGCCTGTTTGCAAGCGAATCACCGTCTCATGTTTGGCTGCCATTTCAATCAACCAAGATGTAATATCTTCTAGGGTCATGCCTTTGGAATCAGCGATTTCACAGCCTTCACTTGCCCAAAGCGTACACGCCTCAGACACCAGCGAACCTGCGTACAAAATCGCTCCCGCCTCACGCAAAAGGCGCTGACCCTTCACGGTAATCAACTCAGGATCACCAGGGCCAGCGCCGACAAACCAGACTTTACTCATAAGTTGCGAACTCGAATCATGAATGTTTGCGTTTCCATCCCCAAACCATACCGATTAAAAATGGAATCATCATCAAAAGAAAAGATGACCATTTTCGACCATTGGTTGGGCGAATGGCTTCCGCAGCGCCCTCCAAACCCAAGTGATAAACTTTGCCATCAATCACTGTACGCACTTGCAATTGATAGTCTGTGCCGTCTGGTGGACTATATTTCAGGTTGATTACCCCATCATTAGCCACACCCTCAATATGCAATACAGCAAAACCACTTTCTAAATGCACAAAATCCAATGCATAAGCTGCGCGTTGCACAGGCTTTCCTGCTTTGCTGAGCTGCAAGCGCCAGTCCATGGGCGTGCGGTTGGCTTCGCCTGTTGGTGCTTTGCCTTGTAACCAAGTCAATGAAACATCATCCACCTCATTGGCAAAGGTTACACCTTGCATCTCACCGCCCATACCATGTGCCATAACAGGTTGCGGTTGTGCAAAGCTACTTGCTGTTACCACCAAGCAAATCATCGCCAAACCGCGCAAACGAGAGCCACTTAACAAACCCGCCAACAATAAAAAGACAAACAATAATACATCATTGGTATATTTTGATAATGGCGTTTGTACTGTAAAATCAATCACTTCATTGTGGTCAGGGTGAATCGTATGTTGCACTGTGATGCGATATTGTCCTTCATCAGCAAACTGCTCTGCCAAACGAATGATACCATCATCACTATGCACCGTCATATCTAAAACTGTACCTGGTGTTTGATATTCAACAAACAACAAAGGCGCTTTGGATTCTAGCTTTTCAATGGTGACATGATAATCACCTTCTGCACTCATATCCGTTGCGAAAAATGCCATTTCATGGGCAATCGGAGATTCAGGTGCCCAATGTTCACCCGGCCCTTCATAACCATTATAATATTTCACAAATCCAAAGCCACTGGCAATAACCAAGCCTGCCAGCACTAATGGCAGCATCCACGATAGTTTCGTCATGTTAATCTCCTATATCAGTCGATTAATGGCACTGAACGATGGTAGTTGAATGGCGTACGGGATGCATACCATCGTGAACATCTGGGATGGATGCAAAAAATACAGTATATAATACCAAAGGAACCCAAGACACCCATAATACTCTTTCAAGCCATACCATCGCTGAGGATTGGCTAGCTGCTTGTTGCCCTACTGTTGCTGTTATACCCATTTCTTTCTCCTGTTTATACTTTTTCTTAAAACTCTACGCCCTGCTGGGCTTTGATACCTTTTTCCTTAAACGCATGTTTTATCATACGCATTTCAGTGACGGTATCAGCCACCTCAATCACTTCATCTGCCGCATTGCGGCCAGTTAAGACAAGATGCATCCAGCTAGGTTTTTCCTCGCGAATAAACGCGGCGATTTCTTCACCTGAAATCCAACCATAACCAGTGCAATAATTTATTTCATCAAATACAATCAAATCATACTGATGCGAGCGCACTTTTTCCTTGCATAAATCCCAAATTTCCCGGCTTGTTTTGATGTCTTGTTCAGGGTTTTTAGTATCCCAAGTAAAGCCATCACCCAGCGCGTGCCATTCGATATTATCAAACTTTTCAGCGGCTTTTTGCTCGCCAGTTTTCCACTTGCCTTTGATGAACTGAATCACACATACATTCATACCCCATGCCGCAGCACGAAAGACCATGCCAAAGGCTGAAGATGATTTGCCTTTGCCATCACCTGTATGCACAAGTGTAACCCCTTGCCTATGTTCTCTGCGTTTGATTGCCATATTTAAAACCTTACCGCGGAGACGCAAAGACGCGGAGAAACGCGGAAAATATATATTATTGAAACCATGAAGCGACCTCCTCAGGTTGGCTGGGGAAATACCAGTGAATATATGATGCCCTTAGATTTTTATACCTAATACCCGTATCACCCCTTGTCACCACAAAAGCACGCTGCGCACCTTCGCGTCTTTGCACCTGTGATGAATTGCCATCGGCAAGAAGCCTGCCCCCTGCGGGTACCGCGGTAAATATCCGTTTGGAATGATGAAACTCATGCCCACGCACCCCGCTTGCGTCTTCTCGATAACCCAAACCTGCCAGCTTATCTTGCATGGTAAATGTGCAGGGCAATATCCCTGCCATTTGTGCTATTTCACCTTGTTTATCGCTAATGCTTTGCCCAAGCAACATCATGCCACCGCACTCTGCCAACACAGGTTTATCACTTTCAATAAAAGCCTTGATAGAAGCCCAACTTGTTGATTGTTCCAAAGCCGATAAATGCAATTCAGGATAACCACCCGGCAACCACAAAGCATCCGCCCCTTCAGGCACAGCATCCCCAGCCAAAGGCGAAAAATACATAATTTTTGCGCCCTCAGCCTGCAACCATTCGATATTGGCAGGATAAATAAAGCAACACACCTTATCTTTAGCAACGGCTATGGTTTTGCCATCAAGACGTGACGATACGGAAAAACACATAGCCCGTATTACATTCTGCTCTGCGAAACTCTGCGTACTCTGTGCCTCTGCGGTAAAGCTTTTTTCGACATGCAAACAATCCGAAAAATCAGGCAAATCCAATTCACTAGGCATTTTTAAACCCAAGTGCCGCTCAGGGAGCTGCGGTGCATCTTTGCCCAACCATGCAAGCAAAGGTGGCAAATCAAACTCTTGTAATAACTCGCGCAAGATTTTGGCATGATTCTCACTGCCAACATGGTTAGCAATAATCCCAGCGATGTTCACACCCATGTTATCCGCTCTGGCTTTAAAACCTTCCACCAATGCCACGATGGAACCGCTCATACCTTTGGCAGACACCACCAACAATACGGGCACATCCAATTGCTTTGCCAAATCAGCACTTGAGCCAACACCGCCCACGCCTTTCAACCCATCAAACAAACCCATTACACCTTCAATGATAGCCATATCCGAATCTGCTGATTTTTCAGCCAATAACCCACGGCTTAAATCCACACCAACCATGCGCGTGTCGATATTGTATGAAGTGCGTCCGCACGCCACTTCATGCCACATAGGGTCTAAAAAGTCTGGACCTGCTTTGAATGGCGCAATGCTTTTCCCGCTTGCTTTTAGATATTGCATCAAGGCTAGCGTTGCCGTGGTTTTGCCACAGCCCGATTGCGTACCTGCAATCAAATAAGCCTTATCTTTCAATATCATGGCAAGTTTAACTCCAATCTAAGCATAACAACTTTAGCCGCTTTTAAAGCAGGGTTGCCACTGGGATGTTGAATCCACTGAAAGGCCGGATGAATATTCAAATAATCTGTCACCGCCATATCATAGGTGATTTCCACCGTAGTTTCAGCAGATGTTAGCCCATGGATACTCTGGTTGAGCGAACTAAAACTCGCGTGCGCTACGCCAATGCCAAATGTATCATCATGACGACTTGGAATAAGCCCGTGAATATGTGTGCCAAAGCCTAGGTACTGGCTAATTTCATTGCGGTCTGATGGCGTAATCCCCAACTGTAAGAATACCACCAAGTCATCATTCAACGCTTGGTCAACCACGGCATGCATACCAAAATCAGAGCTATAAACTGCGCCATCGGGAGCAACTTTATCTGCTGTATGCTGCCATACCCCTAACTTATAGGCTGAGTCATGATTCAGTAATCCTGCTTCAGCAATCCACATCAACCCTTCTTTGGTTGCATCGACTGCGCGTGTTGCAGGATCGCCATCGTATGCTGCCGCATGCAAATATAGATGCTCATCATGCACATCCAAGCGCAGCGCATAACCTGCTTCTGGCCATAAAGACGTAGCCACATTGCCCGACATATCAGGGCCAACTCCAAAGGATGAATTGAGAAACAATGAACCATATTCTGAAACATAAAACTCTGAATTTAAATCATGTAAACCAAGTAAAATGGATATATTGTCATTGATTTCATGCTGATACCAAAACTGTTGCAAGCGTGTTCGGTTGCCATCCGCGATATTGCTCGCTGTCTGGGCATCGCCAATAAATGAAGATGGGTCTGTACCATGGTTGACCAAGGTTTCTATAAACCAAGTACCACCCTGCCACCAACCTGCTTGTTCGGTATCAATGGTGACCGCCATATCACCTGTACCCAAATAGGTGGAATCTTGTTTTAAACCACCACTAACATTGCTTACACCTTCACCGATATAGTGCATGTCCAAGGTGAAACCACTTTGCTCAGCAT
>JALWRX010000012.1 GCA_027080505.1 Ghiorsea sp. | reverse complement strand
TGTATGCACAAACGCCACAGCACTTGGGAAGTTAACGGATGCGAACCAAGTTCCTCCCCACACCATATAAAGGTACAATAAACCTGATATCCAAATCATGGGGAAAATACCAATCTTAAGGCTTAAATATGCAGCAGCTTGCAGTGGATTATGCTTGCGCCAATAGGCTTTCCTATAAGGATGTTGCTCACCTTTAAAAATACCATACGCGTAAAAGCGAACCACACGCCATAAGCCTTGTTTGGTTGGCATATAATGTTTCCAATTGCCTGTTGTAAACAGCCAAAACGTGGCAAATGCCCAAAGCAATAAAAGGCTAAGCGCCACAGTGGTGTGTACCGTTACCGCCATCTCAAAGCTCATCACATGATGAACCCCGTGAATACGCAAGCCTGTAAACAGTAAAATAATAATCGCTAAAGCTTGTAACCAATGCCATAAACGCTCAAAATGAGAATAAATCATTACTCTATGTAGATTCATGATGCCACCCTCCTTTTAGCCCATAGCCTTAAAAGGATATGAATCAATATTCCAACCAGCGTAAAACCAATCAGCAGCCATGCCAGCTTATCCAACGTGTCTGAGCTATTGCTGCCCGCAATATAAACTCCACCTATACCATCCAATCGTCCACCCGCACGATGGCATTCCATACAGGACACAGCATTCGCTTTGGGTGCAACCATATGTGTGATTGGCCAATACGAATACGTTTTGATAAAGCCTACCTCCCCACTAAATGGGATATGTTCATCTTTCATGCCTCTGGCTACAGCTTTAGGTAAATTAAAGTTACCCCAGAAAGACTCATCATCTTCACCCCATAAATGCGTATAAACGAGGTTGTTCAATTTCTTGTCATACATCAGCCATGTTTCCATACGTTTAAATGGCCAAATCCTTGAATATGGATCATCCGCAGCGCCTTGCATATGGTTAATATCTACAGGTTTGCTTGGGTCAAAGTGCGTATCCACAGTTGTATAAACGCTCTCTCCATTAAACCACTGATAATAAGGCGTGATATTCTCACCATTCTTAAAGCTGCCTTTAATAGACCAATAGGTTTCCCTTTTTTCACCATTACCTTGTGTATAATTCTTTTCAGAGAACCCTTTGCCATCTTTGGTTCGCCCTGCGGTTCGCCAATCCCAGAATGTACGCGTTGCGACACCCCCTCTAGCAAAGCTAGGAATATGACACGACTGGCAAGCCACTCTTTTTACATGTGTATTCAAGGCAATATGTGTGACCGAATTTTTAGGGTGCGGCTTTAAACCATGACATGATTCGCAAGAGGTTGCATCACGTCTAAAGCCAGGTTTTCCTTTTCCTTTCATATCTTTAGCTAACATTTGATAACGGCTTCCTGACCATTGATGATTTTTGGTCACATGACATGCCGTACAAGAAAAGTTTTGCCCGTCTGGCGACATGTGAACATCCACATCCATAGGTGGGTTGGTTAACACTGATGACAAGTCACCATGTTTTACATTATCCCCACCACCACCATAAAAATGGCATGAACCACAATTTTTCCGTTCAGGCAGAGCAACGCTTTGTGCTGTTTTTTTCCACTTGATTGGCTTTTGCCCTGCAAAAAGAATGGAACATGCTGGGCTACCTTTGGTGGGTGGTAATTTATAATACTTGCCTGTGGAATCATGGCAGACCAAGCAATCAATTTGGCTTTGTTTTTTAGGAAGTTTGAAATTCTTGGCACCATAGCTGATATGACATTGTGCGCACATCCCCTCATTGCCTCGGGCATTACTGCAAAAGTTATTAATCAGATGCTCTTTGCCCAGAAGCTGCCCTGTTTTTTTATTATGATAACTCCATGTCCAATGGATCGTTTTCTGAATTTGTTCGCCCGCTTGATTATGACACGTTAAACAAGCTTGGGTAACTTCTTCGCCCGATTTAAAATCCTTTTGCAGTTCAGGGAATTGGCTGTGGTCTGCTGTTGTACTTAAAGGAATGGCAGATTTTTCTTCACCAAAACCATAACTCGCCCAAGTTATGAAGCTGGCGAATAACCCCAGCAGCATAAGAGCTTTCAGCCCTTGAAA
>JALWRX010000011.1 GCA_027080505.1 Ghiorsea sp. | reverse complement strand
TGTATGAACTTACAGCTTTAGATGCCGAGCAACAGCAAGTGATGATGGATGAAATGCGCCGTATTTCCTCAGATTATGATTTGGTATTGATTGATGCCGCAGCAGGTATTGGTGATAATGTATTGTATTTTGTATCAGCATCGGAATCAGCATTGGTGGTGCTTACCCCAGACCCAACCTCATTAACCGATGCTTATGCCTTAATCAAAGTGTTATCACGGCAAAGAAATATGCGCAGGTTTATGGTGGCAGTCAATCAAGCAGAAGTTTTTGATGCACAAGTTGCATTTAAGCGTTTGTTATCCGTTGCAGATCGTTATTTGGATGTGCATTTGGACTATGTGGGCAACTTACCCCATTCGCCTGATGTGCGTGAAGCCATACAAGGGCAAAAGCTTTTGAGTGCGCAAGATGCGCCAGTGATGCGTCAGACCTTGGATATGGTACTCACCAATATATTAGCCCGAGAGCGGGATATGACGCGCAATGGTGGTTTACAGTTTTTTTGGGAACATAGTTTAAATGAAGGCATGAATGTTGATGCCAATGTGAAGGAGAAATCATCATGACGTTATCACAATCAACGATTTCAGGTGCTTTAGCAGGCGCAGGCCTAGCCTTTGCTGTATGTATGTTTAATGACATTAGTTTTAGTGACTGCTTATATCGTATGGGTGTGCTTGCTATTGGTGGTGGATGGATTGGTTTCTTGCTGGCTTGGTTGAATGATATTCTACCCAAAGGCAATCAACAAAAAGGACATATGCAGTGACAGCAGCTTCAACATACGAAGCCAATAGTAATCTGGGCAATCCTGAAGCTTTATTGCAGGAGTATTTGCCCATGATTCGTTATCATGCAGACCAATTGATGCGACGAACACCTGCATCCATTGAGTTGGATGATATGATTGATGCGGGTGTTTTAGGGCTATTGGATGGTGCGCAGCGTTTTGATGCTAGCAAAGAAGTGTTGTTTAAGACTTTTGCTGCTTATCGTGTACGTGGTGCGATGATTGATTATCTGCGCACCTTTGATTGGATGCCACGAGGCTTGCGTGATACATCCAAGTCATTGCAAGGGGCATTTCAAGAGTTAGAGCAACGCTATGGTCGCCCCGCTGAAGAAAAAGAAATTGCTGAGTTTCTTGAGATGGATATTGATTCCTATAGGCAAAAGTTGGATCAGGTGCGTTCCATGTCTGTGGTGTATTTTGATGATTTACCATCTGTTCGTGGTGATGACGATGATTTGCATGTCTTGGATATAATCGCAGGTGATAGTGGGCAGAGCCCTGAACATCAAACAGCGATTGGTCAGTTTGTGGATAAACTTGCAGATGCCATTGAACAACTTCCCAAACGTGAAGCGATTTTACTAAGTTTATATTATTATGAAGAGCTTACCATGAAAGAGGTTGCCTTGGTATTGGGGTTGACTGAATCGCGTGTGTCGCAAGTACATAGCCAAATGGTGATGCGTTTGCGAGGGCATTTGAACCTTACTGCCGAAGGGGGGGTGTAATGGGAAGTGATGTATTTAACCTTGCTTTAGATGCTTTGATGGTGATGGCGATTACAGGGTTGTGGGTGATGTGGTTTCAGCAATCAGCGCAACGTAAAAAAGTTGAACGTATGCTTAAAGATGCTTCTGAAGATTTAAAGGCTGCAACACAGTTGCTCGACCAAGTCATGCATAGTTTGGATATGAAGGAATCAACCGAGAAAGCTTCCATGAAAAGTACTGCTGAAATATTGCAGCAACGCCAAGTAAAACAAGATAAGGTGCAGGTACAACATCCTCCTACTGCAAAGGAAGTGGTGCAGACTAAGGAAGAAAAAACTACGGTTGAAGACGTTCATAAGCAAAAAGGTAAGACTGTGGATACCGCCAAAATTATGCGCTTAAGCCGCGAAGGTTTGGGTGAACAAGCGATTGCAGATCAGTTAAAAGTTCCTGTTGCACAGGTGCGTTTAATTTTGTTGTTACAAAAACCGAAAAAATAATATGGTAAGCTTAATGAATGTGCATTTGCCTTCATTGATGCAATTACAACGTGCAGAAGGTGGGCAGGTATTACCATGGCCTAATGGTAGTATTTTGTCGGGCAAGCTGATGCAGCCCACGGAAGGTGCGGGTATGATGTTGGTATTGGG
>JALWRX010000010.1 GCA_027080505.1 Ghiorsea sp. | reverse complement strand
GCGCACCTAGCTGTACTTCCTGATACAAAGTGCTCTATCAACTTCATCTGCTTATATTGGCTTAATCGACTCTTCCTCATACTGACCCTCATGATAACTTATCCTAGTTATCTGGGACAGCCCCAAATATTATTGTAAAAGCACTATATGTCATCTTTTAAGCGTTGCCAAATATAGCTGGCGATAGCCCCGTTAATCCAGCCACTGACACATGACAAGAGCAGCAGTGGCGGTAATAGGTAATAGATTGCAGGCTGTTGAATAAACCATGTTTCTACGGCTATAAATTGTCCAGACATGTGGGCGATTGCAGCCAGTAAACTTAAACTGATAAGGCTGATGTGTGGTATGAGTTTGTAAAAAATCACCATCACTGTGGCGGCAGATAAGGCACCAGTAAGGCTGATAAAAAAGGTGGGTGTGAATAATGTGCCAATGAACATGCTGCCAATGATGACGCGGGCAATGGCTAGGGTGAATGCAGCTCTAGCTCCTAAATACATCAGTGCTAATAAGGTCATAATATTGGCTACACCAAACTTAAACCACGGACCTAAACTGGGTAGTGCTGCTTCAAACACATGTAAACCAATCGCCAACAGTACGAATGACAGCCAAACAGATTGCTGTTGCAAAACTGCAAGTGGCGGGCGTGGTGGGATGGTCATTTTGTGTTTAATCATGGTTACTCAGATATGGCATCAAATTTGATGCTTTCTTTGTTTTGTTTGTCTGAGCCACGAATGACGACCATAATATGGTTGGGTACACAAGCAATCACGCTACCTGCATACCTTTTGCTGCCTGCAAGTATGCAATGGTGGGTGGTGCACGGTGAGCTATCAAAACGAATACCATTTTTAGATATTTCAATATCTGATATACCAATTTCACCTTGTGCTGCGACATGAATCATACGCTCGTCATCTGGCAAGGGATATTTTGCTAATAGTGTATCGCCGTGATAAATGTAGGCGGTGGGGTTACCTTGATTGAGTGTATGTGAGATTTGCAACCATAAAAATGCAATGACCAACAATAAGGAAAACAATAAGGTTCTATCCGCCCAAGTGCCTTGAAGACACTGGCGAAAACTAACCGTAGCCGCTTTAGGGTGGTTGTTTTTTGTTGTCATGGGTATGTTTCCACATACGCAAGCTAGATGATGGGGAATGATTTTGGAACATACGCGCATTTATCGAGAAGAATTGGCTGATTATTTTCGCCGAGGCAATAAACCAAGAAAAGCTTGGAAGATTGGTACAGAGCATGAAAAAGTTGGGTACTGTACGCAAACATTGCGCCCTATTCCGTATTTCGGTGAAAAAAGTATTCAGCATTTGTTGGAACGTTTAGCCGACTGGAATCATGATGAGCATTGGCTTGCTGTGCTGGAAAATGGCAATCCGATTGCGCTTAAAAACGGGATGGCATCCATCACTTTAGAGCCAGGCGGTCAGCTTGAATTGTCTGGCGCACCACTGGCAACCATACATGAAACCCATGATGAGGTAGGTCGTCATTTTGATTTACTGCGTCAACTCAACAAAGAATTAGAAATTGGCTTTTTAGCAGTGGGCTTTCAGCCGAAATGGAAGCGTGGCGATATTCCGTGGATGCCCAAGGCGCGTTACAATGTGATGCGCGAATACATGGTGAAAGTGGGCAATAAAGGCTTGGATATGATGTTGCGCACGGCAACCACCCAAGCCAACTTAGATTTTGAATCTGAAGCCGATATGGTGAAAAAAATGCGCGTGGCATATTGCTTACAACCTATGGTGACAGCTATGTTTGCGGCATCACCTTTTAAAGATGGCAAACCATCGGGTTTATTATCCACACGTGCCGATTGTTGGTTAGATACTGACCCTAATCGTACAGGCATTCCCAAGTGTGTATTTGAAGATGATTTTGGTTTTGAGGCGTGGACAGAGTGGGTTTTGGACGTGCCTATGTATTTTGTATTGCGTGATGCGGAATATATTGATTGCACAGGCGAATCCTTTCGTGATTTTTTAGAAGGCAAGCTGCCCATGTTGCCTGGTGAGTATCCGACACATGCGGACTGGGAATTGCATGTAAGCACGACTTTTCCAGAGGTGCGTTTAAAGCAATTTATTGAGGTGCGTGGTGCGGATGCAGGGGGTTGGGATTGGATCTCTGCGCTGCCTGCATTGTGGAAGGGTTTGCTTTATGATGAGGCAACGCTGAACCAAGCTTGGGATATGGTGAAAGATTGGCAATATGCAGACGTAGTTGAGTTGATGCAAAATGTACCAAAAACAGCACTAAAAACACCATTCTTAGATAAAACAGTACAATTTTATGCTGAAAACATGCTAAATATGGCGAAGCAGGGCTTGAACAATATCAATGTCTGCGATGAGCAAGGTAGGTGCGAAGCGCAATATTTAGCACCTTTGTTTGATGTGGTGAAAACAGGGGAAACCCAAGCGGACAAATGGTTGAAACTGTATCATGGTGAGTGGAAGCAGAACATTGACCATTTATTTAAAGAAGCTTCGCACGAGTGATATTGATTACGGTACTTTAGCAATAAAAAACCCAGCGTTTAACGGCTGGGTTCTTATTGATAATTATGCGTTGGTTGCAGCAGGGTCTGGTTTACCGCGTTGCCATAGATAATACATTAAAGGTGTTACAAACAGTGTAAGAATCGTTGCAGCAATGGTACCAAATGCCATGGACACACCCAAACCACCAAACACAGGGTCAGTAATCATAATGGATGTACCAGCGACTACAGCGATAGCGGTTAGCAGAATCGGTCGTGCACGGACAGCACCTGCTTCAAGCACTGATGTTTTCAAATCATGCCCTGCTTTACGGTATTCGAGAATGAAATCAATAAGCAAGGTTGAGTTTCGCACCACAATGCCTGCCAGTGCAATCATTCCAATCATAGATGTGGCGGTGAATGGTTGCCCCGTAATGGCATGCCCTGGGAAAATACCAATCATGGTCAATGCTGTGGGTGCCATCACCAACATGGGTAGAATGAATTGCCCATAATAGGCGACCATTAATAGGTAAATTAATACCATAGCCACGATAAATGCAGCACCTAGGTCACGGAATACATCCAGTGTAAGGCGCATTTCACCATCCCAAAGCATGTGATAACCAAAGGTGTCTTCAGGGGCAGTATCGGTAAAACGCATACCACCTGTTTTCAGTTCAACACCTGCCAGTTTTTGACCATCAATTTTACTGTCAATATCCAGTAAAGAATAGACTTGTGAACCCTGTTTTGGTTCAGCAGATACATAGACCACAGTATGCCCATCTTTACTAAAGATAGGGTTTTTCACAGTGCTTTCTTCTACTGTCGCAATGGCTGATAATGCAACAGGGCCTTGCGGTGAACTAACATAAATCTGATTGAGGTTTTCAGCATTGACTCGCATAGAACGCGGCAACTGCACATGCAAGTTAACGACATGCCGTTCATCTTCAATATGTACAGCACCAAAGTTGTAGCCTGATAAGAAATCTCGCAATGCTACTTCAACTTGCTGTGTAACTACACCAAGACGCGCAGCCTTTTCTTTGTTTACTTTGATATTGAGTTGCATTTGTGATGCACCAATAGAGTCATCCAAATCAACAACATCGTAAGTGTTAGCAAAGGTTTTACGTACTTCTGCTGCCACTTCTTTTTGTTTGGCATAATCAGGACCATAAATTTCAGCTAACAAGGTTGCTCGTACTGGTGGCCCTGGTGGGTCTTCTACAAGTTTAATGGATGCTAATGGATTTTCAGCAAACACAGGTGCTAACATTTCACGTAATTCCAACACAATATCTTCGGAGCGAATACTACGCTCATGTTTGTTACGTAAATTTACACGAATTTCACCCAAATGCGGTGCTTCACGGAACAATGCAGCCCCGCGCAGAATACCATTAAAATCAATAGGTCCACCACGACCAACAAAGGTTTCATAGTCTTTCACCATTTCATGCTGGCGCAGGATATTACCAATCTCTCTAGCAACACGATCTGTCTCTTCAAGTGTGCTACCTTCGGGTAAATCGATGGTGATATTAAAAGTGTTTTGGTTGCCTTTTGGCAGCATTTTCAGTTCTACAGCACCCGGCGTTAATGGGCCGTTGATACCTGAAGGGCGCACAAACTGCCAAGCAGGCTCTAACATTGCACCGATGAAAAGTACGGCAATGACCAACCAGAAAAGCAAGCGAACTTTGGCATTTTCGACCAAAGGTTTGGCAAACTTCATGTAGCTGGTATGCACCCAATCTTTCGGGTCTTCATCTTGCTCTTCCATGGTTGGCTCAACCATTTTATTGGGCAAGAAGCGTTGGGCAATCCATGGGGTAAATGCATAAGCAATAATTAACGATGCGCCCATAGCCAAAGGAACATTGAATGGAATGGGTGCCATAAACGGCCCCATCATACCTGTAACAAAACCCATAGGAATAAAAGCTAGAATCACAGCAATCGTTGCTACAATGGTTGGTTTACCTGTCTCATTGGTGGCTCGGATAATCAACTTGGCTTTTTCTGCAGTGTCTTTCACACCTTTGTGTAAATGCCTATGAATATTCTCAATCACCACAATGGCATCATCAACCAATAACCCCAAGGCAAGGATAAGTGAGAAAAGCGTGATACGGTTGATAGTTTGATCTGCCAAGAAACCGATTGCCAATACGATAAACAAGATTAGCGGAATGTTCATTGTAACAATTGTTGCTTCACGCCAGCCCAAAAACATTAACAAAATGATAATCACGGAAACAATGGCAATCGCCAAATGTTCTACCAGATAATTTACCGCTGCATTGGCTTTTTCACCCGAATCACGGGTAATATCAACACGAACATTACTTGGAATAAAGTCGCCTTTAAGTGTTTCCAATTTATCAATGATACGCTGTGTAACAAATACAGCATTGGTACCTCGTTGTTTTGCCAGTGTGATGGATACTGCATTGGTTTCAGGCTCTGCACCCGTTTGTGTGCCATGTTCAGCAGAAGGACCATAACCAATACGGTGTAATTGCGTCACTTCAGCAGGGCCATCAACAATCGTTGCCACATCACGTAGATAAACTGGTTTGCCACCATGGCTACCCACGATTAATGCGCCAACTTCTTGTGCATTTTCTAAATAACCCGACAACCAAACTTTGCTTACGCGATTATTGCCAACAAGTTCACCCACAGGGCCACCTGTGTTGGCACTCATCAATACATTATGCAGCTGGTCTAAGGTAATTTTATAGCCAGCCATTTTGGCAGGATCGATTTCAATACGTACTTCATGGTCACGACCACCAATAATATCGGCAACAGATACCCCTTCTAGTGGTGCTAACTGTTCGCGCACACGCTCTGCCAGACGTTTCAGTGCTAAACCATCCAGTTCATTAGAAGACAGCGTTATAACGGATACAGGTACTTCATCCACATCCATAGGTTTTACCAAAGGCTGTGATGCTCCAGCAGGAATACGATCGAGGTTTTGCATAATACGATCATACAGCTTGACCAGACTTATTTCTTTATCTGCACCTACTTCAAATACCACGGTAACCACACCAACATTACCCATGGCAGTGCCAAAGGTGTGGTCAACACCATTCATTTCACGCAACACCATTTCCATAGGATGCACAATAAGGTTTTGCACTTCCTCTGGGCTTGCACCATTCATTTGGATAATGACATTGGCGGCAGGTACATCAATTTGTGGGTTTTCTTCGCGCGGTGTAATAAATAGCGCAAAAACACCAATCAATAGAATCAAAATGCTGATAATAGGGGTCAAATTGGTCTGCATAGACACCAACCCCAATTTTCCTGCAATATTTAAGGGTTCTTGTGTTTTATTTTCTTGTTCAGCCATGGTTATTTACCGTTTTCAGCTTGGATTTTCATACCAGTTTTGATGTTTGGGTTACCCCAAACAATGGTGCCGCCATCATGTAAACCAGCAACAATTTCAACGTTATCACCCAATGTTTGTCCAAGTCGAACAAGACGGTATTGACTGATACCGTGAGCATCAAGCACATATACCGCATGTAAACCCGAGTGTGTTTTTAATGTGGATTGAGGCACGATGATGGCCTGACGTTCACCTACACGGAAACCAGCTTGAGCAAACATACCTGGATGAATATCTGCAGAAGCTTTAAGCGCTACTTTTACCAAGAATTGATGGGAAACAGGGTCGGCAGCTTGCACCACTTGGCGCACAGTACCTTCAAAAGTTTTGTGTAATGATGGAATGGTGACATCTACAATATCATTTTCATGAATTTTACTAATAAAGCCTTCTGATACATAGGTTTCTACCAATAGGCTTGCTAGGTCTTCAATGGTTAGAATCGGCATGCCAGGAGCTGCTAAATCACCTTGGCTAAGGCGTTTTTCTACCACTACACCAGCAACAGGTGAGCGTACTTCAGCATAACTTAATTGGTTGCTGGCTTGTTTCACTTGGGATTTAGCAACGGTATAACGCAGTTCAATCTTGGATAACTGCTGTTTGGATACAGCACCCGATTTAAACAGTTCCTTATAACGATTTAAGTCGGCTTCTGCATCTGCCAAATCTGCTTTGGCTTGAATCAAAGCCTGTTTGGCATCAACAGGGTCAACACGCACCAAAATTTGACCTGCTTTGACTTGGTCGCCTTCTCGTACCGTTAATTCACGGATATAACCTGATAAACGTGAGCTAATAGATACACGATGGTCAGAAGTTACCGTACCACTGGTGGTATAATATGCGGGTACAGCTTGTTGGTGTACGGTCATGGTTTGTGCTGTTGCCGTAGGGTAGTTTGTAGTGACTTGTGCAGATTCATCTGAGCAAGCGACAAGACTGGTCACGGCTGCAATTAAAGTGATGTATGTTAATTTTTGTTTGATGTTGTTCATTGAACTACCCCTTCATGTAATGTGCCCGCTGCCAGTAATAAAGCAGCTTTTGCAATCATATAATCATATTTGGCTTGGATTTGTGCGACTTTAGATGCATCAGCACGAGCTTGAGCATCGAGCAAGTCAGATGTTTTTTCTAAACCTTGTTTTTGACGCAAGGATTTGATGCGCAAGGATTCTAGAGTTTGATTCAAAGCTTCTGTTTCGCTTTGCAAGCGTTGTTCAGCAATGTGCAGCCCGCGCCATGCCTGACGTACTTCATTGGCAATTTGTTGACGTTTATCTTCCAACTGTAAACTTGCCATAATACGTTTGGACTCTGCGGCACGTGTTTGTGCACTGTTGGAACCGCCTGCGAAAAGATTCATGGTTAAGTTAATACCTACTGTTGTATTATCATTTTTTAAACCAAAGGTGTCGCTATTCCACTCTTTGGCGGCGATTAAATTGATGTGCGGATAATAACCTGCTTGGGCTTGGCGTTTGCCTGCAGCAGCAGCTTCAACACTGCTTTGTAATGCCAGCAAATCAGCACGGTTGGTATAAGCTTGTGCTAAGAGTTTATCCATACTTTCAGCCTGAAATTGAATAACAGGCTCCGCCAACACGGGTGCTTGTTTCGTATTTTTCATGCCTAAGACTAAGTGCAGATTTTCAAGGCTATCTTGATATTGTGCTTTGGCTTGAGCAAGTGCAACTTGATTGCGTAACACATAAACGTGGGCATCCATGACATCACTTTCGATAGCAATACCACGTTTTTTCAAGGCTTGGGCATCATGCCAACGGTTTTTGGCAGCGCGTACAGCATGTTGTTGTGCTTCAACTTGTGCTAAAGCTTGGCGAGTTTGCACGTAAGCAGCAATGGTTTGATAAATCATTTGCTGTTTGCGGAAGTCAAATTGGTATGTGGATGCTTGGGCTTGAGATTGAGCAGCAGATCGTGCAGCCCAGTTTGCGCCGCCAGCAAACAAGGGCATGGTTAAGTTAAGGCGGGTTAGATAGTTATTAATATAAGCAGGGTTGTTTAATAAAGTTGGATCAAAATCGGCAGCGGTTACACCTTGTTGCTGTAGTTTGGTGCCAAAGCTATTGAGTGGTGAGTTGGTGCGAAATAAACCTGTAGATAGGTCTAAACGTGGCATAAGTTGCCCTGTGGCAGCATCAGCTTGTGCTTGAGCAGCTTGCACCTGTGCTTCAGCAACAGACAACATACGATTATGTTCAAGCGCAAAAGAAACACTATCTTTGAGCGACAGTGTATCGGCTGCATGACCAATGATTGGTGAGACACATATGAGTGCAAACCATGTCAGACGTTGGGTTATGGATGAGAAAGACACGTTTAACATCTCCTTTTACCTATTAAAATTTGATGGCGAAGTATAATGTAGTTTAATATATTAGCAAGTTCTAATTTATATAAGTTAAGCTATATCATTTTTCAAGGGCTAGATTGTTTGCTCGACAGGTGATGGCTGTGTTCTTATGTTTCAGCATATGCAAGTTTTACGTTCATTTGATGCTGCAAAAAAAGCAGGTTTAAAGGGTTGTGCCATTACCATTGGTAATTTTGATGGTGTACATATGGGGCATCAACAGGTGTTGGCGGAATTAAATGGTCATGCTGCTGCATTGGATAATACGAAATCAGTGGTGATTACCTTTGAGCCACACCCGCGAGCATTTTTGTTTCCAGAAGAAGCTCCACGGCGTTTATCGCATTTGCATGAGCGTTTGGAAGATTTAAAAAGTGCAGGTGTGGATGCCGTTCTTTTACTTCATTTTAATCAAGCTTTGGCATCCATGTCTGCCCAAGATTTTA
>JALWRX010000009.1 GCA_027080505.1 Ghiorsea sp. | reverse complement strand
ACCTTGGTCATGGCACACCTGTAAGTATGGGTGAGGCTGTGGGTGTGATTGCTGCACAATCCATTGGTGAGCCAGGCACACAGTTGACCATGCGTACTTTCCACGTGGGTGGTACGGCATCACGTTCAACTGAAGCGGCATCTGTTGAAGCGAAATATAAGGGTACGATTCAACTTGAGCATGAAATTGTGGTAACGGATACCCAAGGTGCTGAAATTGTGATTAACCGTCATACTGAATTATTGGTGATGGATGCAGGCGGCAAGGAAGTTGAGCGTCATCGTATTCCTTATGGTGCTCGTTTGTTGGTTAAAGCAGGTGATGAAGTTGCTAAAGGCAAAACATTGGCTGAATGGGATCCATACACCATGCCATTGATTGCAGAAGTTGATGGTAAAGTTCGTTATGTTGATATTGAAGAGGGCAAAACCATTCGTGAAGAAGTGGATGAAGTGACAGGCATGTCCAGTCGTGTGGTGATTCAAGCTTCTGATGCTGGTTCTGCTGCATTGCGCCCACAAATGCAATTGGTTGACCCTAAAAACCCTGATGATGATCCAATCATTATTGCACGTACCAATGTTCCTGCACGTTATTTCTTATCGCCAGGTGCAATTATGAACCGTGAAAATGGGGAAGAAGTTCGCGCTGGTGACGTGTTGGCACGTATTCCACGCGAAACTTCAAAAACAAAAGATATTACGGGTGGTCTACCACGCGTTGTGGAATTGTTTGAAGCACGTAAACCGAAAAACTTAGCATTTATTGCTGGTGCTGATGGTACGATTGTCTTTGGTAAGGATATTCGTGGTAAACGTCGTATTTATATTGAGCCAGATGATGGTGGCGATGCCATTGAGTACCAAATTCCTAAAGGTTCGCATATTAGCGTACAAGAGGGTGACCGTGTACGTCGTGGTGAGCGTTTGATGGAAGGTTCACCTGCACCGCATGACATCTTAAAAGTATTGGGTGTGGAAGCATTGTCAAAATACTTAACTGATGAAGTGCAAGAAGTTTATCGTTTGCAAGGCGTGAAGATTAACGACAAACATATTGAAGTGATTGTGCGTCAAATGATGCGCCGTGTACAAATTATGGATCCAGGTGCTTCAACTTATGTGGCGGGTGAGCAAGTTGAACGTAAACAGGTGATTCGTTTAAATCGTAAGCTTGAAGCAGAAGGTAAACCACCTGTTGTTTTCGAGCCTGTATTGCTTGGTATTACCAAAGCATCATTGAATACTGAATCCTTTATTTCTGCGGCATCGTTCCAAGAAACGACACGTGTGATTACTGAAGCAGCTTTGGCTGGTAAGGTGGATTGGTTAACAGGACTGAAAGAGAATGTGATTCTTGGTCGCTTACTTCCTGCGGGCACGGGCATGGCGGTGCGCAATGCACCTAAGCCCAAGCGAGATGATGAAGAAGAAACTGTGGTTGAGGTCACGGAAGTGGATGTAGAAGCAGTTGATGCTTCAACTGAAGCTGGTGTCCAAGACGAAGCATAAAAAAACAAAAAAAGGCACCTTAGGGTGCCTTTTTTATTATTTCATGGAAGGGTGTAGCTTTGTAAGGCTGGTGAGGTGAAACATGATTCAGAAACTCTTTGGGATGTTTTCAAGAGACATATCAATCGACTTAGGTACAGCAAACACGCTCATTTATGTGCGTGGAGAAGGCATTGTACTGAATGAACCATCTGTGGTTGCCGTCTATGAAGGAGGAGGACCAAAGAATCGCCGTGTTCTTGCCGTTGGTGAAGATGCTAAGCGTATGCTGGGTCGTACACCTGATTCGATTCGTGCTATTCGCCCCTTAAAAGATGGTGTGATTGCTGATTTTGTAGTTACAGAAGAAATGCTGAAACAGTTTATTCGTAAAGTGCATAAACGCTCATGGGGCATTGCTCCACGTATTGTGATTTGTGTGCCGTATGGCTCTACACCAGTAGAGCGTCGTGCGATTCGCGAGTCGGCATTATCAGCAGGAGCACGTCAAGTATTTTTGATTGAAGAGCCTATGGCTGCAGCTATAGGTGCAGATCTGCCCGTCACTGAAGCCAATGGTTCAATGGTGGTTGATATTGGCGGTGGTACGGCTGAAATTGCAGTCATCAGCTATGGTGGCATTGTATATTCTAAGTCTGTTCGTGTAGGCGGTGATAAGTTTGATGATGCGATTATCAACCATTTACGCCGTAAATACAGCTTACTCGTGGGTGCACCAACTGCTGAACGCATCAAGATGACATTAGGTAGTGCATGCGCACAAGAAACACGTCGTGAAATGAACGTTAAAGGTAGAGACCTAATTAATGGTGTTCCTAAAAATTTATGTTTGGATGACTCTGATATTTTAGAAGCATTGATTGAACCTGTGAATGCTATTGTTGAAGGGGTGAAAGTTTGTTTGGAGCAGACACCACCTGAACTGTCTGCAGACATTGTGGATAAAGGCATTGTACTTACAGGTGGTGGTGCTTTGCTTACTGGTTTGGATACACTGTTACGTGATGAAACTGGTTTGCCCGTTACTGTTGCTGAGAACCCCTTGCACTGCGTGGTTTTAGGTAGTGGTCGCGTGCTTGAAGAGCTTGATAAAATGCGTGGCGTTTTATTTGAAGAATGAGCTTAAGCTTTCGCATAAAATATAAAGCTGCATACATTTGGTGGGTAGTTGCTTTTTTATGCATTGGGATTTTATCATTTCAATTCCCAGTTGGTCAGAAGCTAAATATCGCTGTATCACCATTGATTCACATAGTACAATCCCCTGTACGTTGGCTCCAAGATTTATCGTTGTGGTTAGATACCTCCAGTGCCTTACAACAACGGGTGTTAACGTTACAAGAAGAAGTTGATAAACAAGTGGCACTACGACAAGTTTTGGCAACAGTTCGCGCAGAAAACAAACAATTGAGGCACTTGTTAAATATTACACAACTTGATGGTTATGTTTGGCAAGCTGTGCCTGTGGTCAGTCGTAGCCAAGAAGAAAAAAGCCAGCGTTTGATCGTGCAGGCATCGGGTATTCACAAAGATGATATTGTGGTGTCCCATGAAGGTTTGGTGGGTTTGGTTGATGAAGTGGGCGCAGAATATGCTGTAGTACGTACTATTCTTGATGCATCAATAGCTGTACCTGTAACCAAGGCAGGTACACAGATGGCAGGTCTGGTGCGTGGTGATGGTGAACATTTGCTTGTAGATTTTATACCTCGAGCCAAAGCGCCAAATGTTGGCGATTTTTTGATAGCGAGTGGGGCAGGTGGTGTTTACCCTGTAGGTTTGCCCGTTGCTGTAGTTGAAAAGGTGAATGCTGTAGCTGGAGGTGTATTTGTTGAAGTGATTGCTAGTCCTGTTGCTTATTGGCAGCGTGATGCTTGGTTGTCCATTGCAAGTAAGCAGCATGCACACTGAAAAAATACTTATATCATCAATTCTGCTTGCTGCATTCATAGGTTTGCTGTGTACCATGGCTTTTTCGGGTGATTGGAGCCAGCCAGATTGGAGCTTAGCACTGCTTTTGGCTGTATTGCTGAGCAAACCACAAGCGTGGATTTGGCTTTTACCCAGTATTGGTATGCATGATTTGTTTTTATACTGGTCGGTATGGGGCGTGTTTCCCTTTGCGATTCTTTCAGTCATCCTTATTTTGTATGCAGATAAGAAAATTGGTCCGGGTCAACCGCAGCGTTGGGCTGCATTAATGCTGCATATCTATGCTTTGTGGATGATAGGGCTAGATGTATTAAGTTTATTTCTTACTTTTACTTTAAGTGTTTGGTTATGGTTTGTGTTTTCATCACGCAGAGAGAAGGTCTATGTGGAACCAGCTTGAGGTTAGGCGGCGTTATGACCAGCGTATTTATATTTTTATGGTATTTTTGTTTTGCCTCATGCTGTTGTTATTTGGGCGTATGGTTCAATTGCAATGGGTACAATATTCAAAACACTTCACACAGTCTGAAGATAATCGCATTCATATTTCACCCGTATTGCCAACACGTGGTATTATGATGGATAGATTTGGGCAGGGTTTGGCTGTTAATGAAGTATCATATAAAATCACTTTGATTCCTGAACGTGTGGAAAATTTAACATCAACTTTTAACTCATTACAGAAGTTATTGGGTTGGTCAGATAAGCAAGTTCAACGCATGGAAAAGCGCATTCAGCGTGCCCGTTCTGACAGGGCTGTTTTGCTCATGGATCAATTAACATGGTCAACTGTTGCACCACTTGCAGCACGTTTGCACCAATTTTCTGGGGTGGATGTGGTTGCAGGTACACATCGTTACTATCCGTATGCCATACAAACATCGCATATGATAGGTTACTTATCTTTAGTGCGAGATGTGGATATTAAAGATGGCTATTTGCGTATGGAATATGTTGGTCGCAGTGGGCTTGAGCGTATTTTTGAGAAACGATTGCACGGCCAGTTGGGATATAGACATGAAGAGGTGGATGCCAAAGGTCGGCGGGTGGCGCTGTTGAAGACGGTTGCGCCTGTAACAGGTGAGAATATTCAGTTAAGCTTAGATGTAGAGTTGCAAAACGTAGCTGCTAAAGCTTTGGGTAAAAGAACTGGAGCCGTGGTGGTCATGGATGTTCATACTGGAGAAGTATTAACTCTACTGAGTCAGCCAGGCTATGATAGCAATAAATTTATCACAGGGCTTGAAACAGCACAGTGGAATGCATGGTTGAATGATGCGCAACGCCCGCTTTTAAACCGTACAACGCAAGCTGCCTATCCACCAGGTTCTACTTTTAAGATGATACCGAGTTTTGCAGGTTTGGCGCAGGGTTTACAGTTAGCTAGAGGCTCCACGCAGTGCCCAGGCTATATTGAACTTGCAGACCGAAAAATTCGTTGCTGGAAGAAACAAGGGCATGGTCATGTGGATATGCATGATGCACTTGTTCATTCATGTGATGTATATTTTTATGAAATGGGTGATTTACTTGGCATGAGCCGGTTAACGCAAGAGGCTAAAAGGTGGGGGTTTGGTGAACGAACAGGTATTAACTTGCCCCCTGAGTCCAAAGGCCTTTTACCCAAAGAGCGGCCTAGTATGGGAAGAAGAAATTGGTACCGTGGAGAAACCATGATTACGGCGATTGGGCAAGGTGCTGTGACGGTAACACCTGTACAGATGGCAAGGTTTGCGGCTGCTATTGCCAATGGTGGTAAGATTTTACAGCCTTTGGTTGAGAAGAATAAACCCGTTCATATTGTGCGAACATTGGATATAAAACCTAGTCACCTAACAACAGTACGCCAAGCGATGCGTGATGTAGTTGCGGATCCAAGAGGCACGGCTCATCGTGCACTATCTCGTGCAAAATGGACGGTTGCAGGTAAAACAGGTACAGCACAAGTAGTGATGATGGCAGATGATGAGGCAAGAACATCATCGGATGCAGCAAATCATCAAGACCATGCTTGGTTTATGGGCTATGCGCCTTTTGAAAACCCTGAAATTGCAGTGGCTGTATTTGTTGAGCACGGTGGACACGGCGGTAGTTCTGCCGCACCTGTGGCACGTGCAATCATTGATGCTTGGGCAGAAAAACAACGTGTTATCCATGAGCAGGTTGGCCCATGAATATATTTCACCGTCTAGACCGTGTGTTGCTTTTATGTTTGCTTTCTCTTGCTGTGATTGGCATGACAACACTATATGGGGCAGTACATGCTGGAGATGTATCTATTTGGTACAAACAAGGTGTATATTGGTTGGTTGGTATTGCCGCATTTACAGTGATGTGTTTTATTCCAATTCGTATGATCGGATTGTTGGTATGGCCTGTATATTTACTAGCTTTATTGATGTTGATATTAGTGCCATTTGTGGGGGATGTACAAATGGGGGCAAGGCGCTGGATTAACTTGGGTTTTGCGAACATTCAACCATCAGAGTTAATGAAGTGGGCATTAGTTTTGCTTTTGGCTTACTGGTTTGCTATGCGTGAAGCATCATCTTTAAAGGCATTTGCTGCTGCATTATTATTTGTGGGGGTTCCTGCAGGATTAATTGTCATTCAACCTGATTTAGGTACGGCACTAGTGCTATGCTTGGCGGCTTCAGCGGTTATTCTGGTGGCAGGCTTTCCTTGGAAGTGGTTTTTAGCTTTGGTGGCAGCTAGCCCTTTCGCACTATATGTCTTGTGGCATAATATGTTAGACTATCAAAAAGGCAGAGTGCTCAGTTTTCTTAACCCAGAGTTGGATCCTTTGGGTAAAGGCTATCATGTGATTCAGTCATCTATTGCTATTGGTTCAGGGGGTATTTTTGGTAAGGGTTACCTTGAAGGGAGTCAGTCACGGCTACACTTTTTGCCAGAACAACATACCGATTTTATTTTTGCCGTGTTGGCAGAAGAGGGCGGGTTAATAGCATCTTCAATACTATTTTTATTGTATGGAATTTTGATAACACGGATATTAATCATTGCACTTCGTGCACATAGTCGTTTTGCTGGTTTGGCATGTGTGGGTATAGCATCCATTTTTACATTATATGTTTTTGTAAATATTGGTATGGTTTCAGGTATGCTGCCAGTGGTTGGTGTACCTTTACCTTTTATTAGTTACGGTGGGTCGGCACTATTAAGTATGCTGGTTGCTTTGGGTTTAGTGATGCGGGTAGCAATTGAATCCAATGGGCAAGTTAGTTGGCAGCGACCGAGTAGCCCGTTGAGTTAGTTTTTTGATACCTGTGACATTTGTCTCTTGAATATAAGTTTTCCCACTTTAGCCTTTTGCTTTATAAAAAGAAGGGGGAAGATCATATGAAAAAGATCGTTTTAGCCTTAGCATTTTTAATGTCTTCAATGTTAGTAGGGCAAACTTACGCAAGCTCGGTGAATATCAATAAGGCAACAGTAGAACAGTTGCAATCTGTGCATGGTATCGGTGAAAAAACAGCAAAAGCTATTGTTCAATATCGTAAAAAGCATGGTGCATTTAAAAGCATTGCAGACTTGAAAAATGTTTCAGGTATTGGTGATAAAAAATTCGCCAAGATGAAAAAAGAAGTGAAGGTCAGTGGCGCAACGTCAGTATCTAAAGACAAAAAGTCTAAAGATAACAAGAAAGGTGCTAAGGCTGCGCGTGCAAAAGAGTCTAAAAAAGATAGTAAGTCAAAAGTGAAATCCAAGGATAAGAAAAAGTCTAAGGATAAGAAAAAAGGCAAGAAATCAAAAGATAAGAAAAAAAAGAAAAGCTAAGTTCAGTTCTTTCTTGAAGAAAGCAGGCGATATGCCTGCTTTTTTTATGCGCGCTTGCCAAGCTTGTGTATTTATAGGCAACTCCCTATAGTTTTTGGGTATGGTCATTTTAGAGAGGCAGGGAGTGTTCTTGAGTAAGACGGTTGTCGTTGTTGGGTTGGGTTATGTGGGGTTGCCGCTGGCTTTGGCATTTGGTAGAGTGATGCCAACAGTAGGCTTTGAGATTTCTCAGCAGAAAATTGATGCATACAATGAGGGTTATGACCCAGCTGGGGAAATGGAAAGAAGCCTATTCTCTCAAGCAAAATATCTAAGTTATTCAAATAATGCTCAAGATATTAAGCAGGCAGATTTTGTAGTTGTAGCAGTGCCTACGCCTGTAGATAGAGCGCATCAACCTGATTTAACCGCAGTCAAAAATGCAACGAGCATGGTTGGTAAAAACCTTAAGCAAGGCGCAATTGTTATCTTTGAATCTACAGTTTACCCTGGTGTGACGGAAGATGTTTGTGTGCCTATTTTGGAAAAAGAATCGGGTTTAAAATGTGGTGCAGGGTTTAAGGTTGGCTATTCTCCAGAGCGAGTGAACCCTGGCGATAAAGTGCATAGGCTTGAGACTATTGTGAAGGTTGTTTCTGGGCAAGATGAAGAAACTTTAGAGCAGGTGGCAGAGCTGTATGAACAAGTGATTGAGGCTGGCGTGTATCGTGCCCCGACCATTAAAGTGGCAGAAGCGGCAAAGGTGATTGAAAATACGCAGCGTGATTTAAATATTGCATTGATGAATGAACTTGCTGTCATTTTTGATAAAATGGATATTGATACGCAAGATGTATTGGATGCTGCGGGAAGCAAGTGGAATTTTTTACCTTTTAAACCAGGCTTGGTTGGCGGGCACTGTATAGGTGTTGACCCGTATTACTTGACCTATAAAGCTGAGATGATGGGTTATCAGCCCGATGTAATTTTAGCTGGGCGACAAATTAATGACGGTATGGGTAAATTTATTGCAGGTGTGACCATCAAAAAAATGATTGATGCAGACTGTAAAGTTAAGGGTGCTAACGTGTTGGTGCTTGGCATTACATTTAAAGAGAATTGTGAAGATATTCGTAATTCTCGAGTGATTGATGTGATTGAAGAGTTGCAATCCTTTGGTGTATGTGTACAGGTGTTTGATCCTGTAGCAAATGCTGATGAAGTAGAAAAAATATATGGGTTTGAGCTGATTCAATGGGAAGATATTGACGCTGTACAAGCTATTGTGGCAGCCGTTCCGCACAATGAAATTGTAAACATCCATGTTACTGACTTGGCTAAAAAAGGTAAGGCAGGTATGCCATTTTTAGACGTGAAATCTGCTTTTGCTAAGCCTGCGCTTGAACAGGCGGGTTTTACGGTATGGCGATTATAGTTTTTGGTGGATATGGAAAGGGGTTAGAAATTATGCGTTCAGAAAATGTGGTCTGGCATATGCATCATATCACGAAAGATGATAGGGCAAAGCAAAAGCAGCAACGTCCATGTGTTTTATGGTTTACGGGTTTAAGTGGTTCGGGTAAATCAACGATTGCAAGTGCTGTAGAGCAAAAGCTATTTGAACTTGGACATCACACATACTTGTTGGATGGTGATAATGTGCGCCATGGTTTGAATAAGGA
>JALWRX010000008.1 GCA_027080505.1 Ghiorsea sp. | reverse complement strand
CGCCTTTGCTCGTCTGAACGAATAAATTCAGCACGTTGCACAATATTTAACAACTCTTCCTCTGTTTCACCAGGGCGCAACCAATCCAGTATTTTTTTGCGTAATTTACAACGCCATTGGCTCATCAATTCACCTCTTCAGGGTATGGTAGGTGTAAACCAAGCTTCAACATCACCTGATTCTCTAACTGCTGCATAACTTGTGCTTCATCATCGGCAATATGGTCATAACCCAATAAATGTAATGTTGCATGTACTATCAAATGTATGCTGTGTGCCTCTACAGGTAAGTTGAGACGTTTAGCTTCCGATTGCACAAAGGGTACTGCTAAAATAATATCACCGAGCGGTTCATCAGCATCAAAACTACCCTCATCTTGCATGGGAAAGGATAACACATCAGTTACCTTATCTTTATCCCGCCATTGCGCATTCAGTTGCCCCACCACTTCATCACTGGAAAAACGAATACAAACGGATGGTTGTGTGATATTTTTAGCTGTTAAACAACTCACTTTCACTGCACTTTCAATGTTCTGCTGCGAAACCAATGGTGAAACATCATCATCTACAATGATATCAATCATGTTTATCATAAGCCTGCACAATGCTTTCAACCAACCTATGCCTAACTACATCCTCAGCACTCAAGCGACAGATACCAATATCCTTCACACCAGCCAACACCGTTAATACTTGTAATAAACCGCTATCCTGCTCACGTGGTAAATCCACCTGCGTTACATCTCCAGTCACCACCATTTTTGAACCAAAACCAAGGCGAGTTAAAAACATTTTCATTTGAGACTTGGTAGTATTTTGCGCTTCATCCAAAATAACAAAAGCATCATTGAGTGTACGCCCACGCATATAGGCTAATGGTGCAATTTCAATTACCCCTTGCTCCATGAGTGTAGCCATTTTTTCTGTGCCTAACATATCCGAAAGCGCATCAAAAAGTGGGCGCAAATAGGGGTCAACTTTTTGCTGCAAATCACCAGGCAAAAAACCAAGGTTTTCACCTGCTTCTACAGCAGGTCGTGTTAAAATAATTTTCTCAACTTGATGGGTTTGCAAGGCTACAACCGCATGTGCCACAGCCAAATACGTCTTCCCACAGCCTGCAGGCCCCACACCAATACTTAATGTTTTATTGGCAATGGTTTGTATATATTTACGCTGATTCGGCGTTTTGCCCTGAATATTCCTACGCCCTGCTGCCAGTACAATCGCATTCACCTTTTCATCATAACTTTCTTCTGACACAGCACCGCTCCGAAATTCGCGCAACATATCTTCCACGCCTTGTTTTTCCATCTTGCCTTGGTTCACTTGATGTTTCAAGGCTTCAAGTGCTAACACAGCATCTGCAGCTTGCTCGCCTAAGATAAACCATTTGCCCATTTGACCACGCAAACTAACATGAAATGTATCTTCAATTTTTTTGATGTGTTGATTGTTCGTACCACAAAACAGAGCCAATGTTGCCGCATCAAGCTCACTACACTCAAATAAAACAGGCTCTTTAATCTTCAATGAGCAACTCACCCCTTAATGACATATTATAAGCCGATGTAATTTTCACAGGCATAATTTGCCCAATTAAACGTGGGTTACCTTTAAAGTGTACAATACGAAAATCAGGTGTACGCCCCTGCAAGTCACCTTCATTTTTACCTTTGCTTTCAATCAGCACTTGACTGGTTTTACCCACTTGTTTTTCCATGCGCTCGCGTGATTGCTCACGCAATAAAGCTAATAAACGCTGCAAACGCTCATCTTTGACATCTTCAGGCACATCATCTTCCGCTTTAGCAGCAGGTGTACCAGGGCGTGGTGAATACTTGAAAGAAAAAGCAGAGTCGTAACCTACTTTACGAACTAAATCTAAAGTCATTTCAAAGTCTTCTTCTGTTTCACCAGGAAAGCCCACGATAAAATCTGAAGACAAAGCAATATCTGGTGTGTGTAAACGCAATTCATCAATAGCTTTAAAATAGTCATCACGTTTATGCCCACGGTGCATGGCTTTAAGAATAGCATCTGAACCCGATTGCACAGGCAAGTGCAAATATGGCATCAACGTTGGAATCTCAGCAAATGCTTCACAAAGCTCTGTGGTCATTTCCATGGGGTGAGATGTTGAAAAACGCAAACGCTCCATGCCTTCCAACGCACCAACCAAATGCAACAAATCAGCAAAACC
>JALWRX010000007.1 GCA_027080505.1 Ghiorsea sp. | reverse complement strand
AGTGCCTTTTCAATGGGTTGCATAATTCTTGATGTGGGTATTTCAGAAATAATTGACCAACTTAAATTATTGATATGAGAGCCAATACCAAATACATTTTTCTGTTCAAACCCTTGATAAGCTTGGGTGCTATTCCAGTTTTTGTAGGCAAGCAAAGAGCGGACAATGGCTTTGTCAGTTAATAAATCGCCTTGATGAAGGTGAGAGCTTTGTTCATGTGCGAGTAAAACACCACGCCCATCTATCAAATAGAACTTATTATCTTCTGCAGTGTTTACTTTTGCCTGAATATTACGCCAGAAATCAAGGATATTGATGGTTGCAATAACACTACCTATAACTTGCCCATGAGCAGTGAGAGGAACAGCAATAATAAATTCGTAGTGTCCATCAGCTAAAAGTAGAGGTGAGCCAATAAAGGTGCGATTGTGTTGGCTAATAATAAATGCAGGTGATTGGGTGGTGATGAGAGCTTGGGTGTGTTTATCACGTAAAGAACTGGTGATGATATTGGCATGATTATCGTATAAGGTAATCGTATTAAAGATGGGCTCACGTTTCATCAAACGATGTAATAAGTTGGTGGTGATGTTATTTGTGCTGTTGTTAAAAGTTTTTGTACGATCAAGGTGTAAGGCGATTGGGTCGGCCTTGTTAACCAAAATAGAGACAAGGCGCTTTGTTTCTTGAGAAAATAAAGCTTCAATTTGTTTGTGGTATATTTTTTCTTTTAGTAATGCGTTTTCTAGTAATAAGTCGTATGCTTTATCGGTAAGCCAAGGGGCAATGATAAAGGCTGGTAGCAGCGATGCGGCAAATATCAGCATATACCAAGCTTTGTTTAAGGAAAGAGAACGGGGGAAAATGGGCATTATGGGTGGCGTGCTGTTGCTTTTTGAATAAAGCTGGTATTAGTATAAGTATTGAGGTTATCTGGAATATCTTTCCACAAACCCATGGCTACCATTTCTTTTGCCATGGCTTGTATGTGTGCATCGCTGGGAATCATATCTGAATAATCAATCCAGTTGGCGGGTGTAGTAAGTACTTGTTCAAATATTTGGGCATTTGCACCTGTATAATCTTCACCCATGATGGCGGCTTCATGGGGGTGTTTTTCAATATAGTTTCCAGCTTTTTTGAGGCTGTTCATCAGTTCTTGAAGTTGTTGTGGGTGTTCCTTGATAAAAGTATTGCTTGCTAGAAACACATGATCCATGTGATTTTCCCAAATTTGTGGTGAAATGGCTGCCATCCAACCTTTACCTAGAGAGACAGAGCGGTTGCCTTCAGGTTCACCGACCACAAAACCATCAATTTCACCGCGTGATAACGATGTAATCATATCCCGTGGCGGCATGGCAACAACAGTCACATCACTGTATGGAACGTTGTGTTGTTTGAGCGATAAATAGAGTAATACATGATGCTGTGAATACAAATGGGGTACAGCAATAATGGCTCTTTTTCCTTTAAGGTCTTCTATGCTTTTGTACCGTTTGGACAAGATAAAGCCATTACCATTTCTATCTGCCATCATCACAATTTTGGCATCCATACCTTGGCGAATAAGCTGCATGGCAAGGGGTGATAAGATAAAAGTACCTGCCAGTTTACCGCTTTTCATATCTTGAATCACATCATCCCAATGATGATTTTGAACTGTTTTTAAAGTGAAGTCTGGGAAATCTTGCTGATATTTATTTTCAACCACAGCAAGTGATAAATGCCCACCACAAATCAAACGACCAATGTTAATGGTTTCTTTATTGCTTGATGAAGTTTGCTCTTGTTGTGTACAACCATTGAATATGACAAAAGTTATCAATAATAACAGACTATATATTGAAGGTCTTTTGCAAGTTGCTAATCGTAGTTGGGGCACATTTTTATCCTTGAATTGTTGTTTATAATAAGAAATATGAATCATACAAAATAAATAGGTGTTTAGAAGCTATTTCAAGGTGTTTTTTTGTTTAAACTGGCTAAGCGTTTGGCTTCAACGGCAAGCAAAGTATCAGCATCTTCCAGTGCTTGTGGTGTGAGCTGACTTTGTTGTAGTGCTTGGCGTAAATCAACGATGGTTTGTTGCACATGCTTTGAGTTTTGCGGCTCTTTTTCCAAGGTTTGGATTGCATCTTCCAGTGTTTGCATATGCGTTTCTAGGGTCTGTTGCGGGTTTGAGTCTTGTGGGGGGGTGTCCGTATTGG
>JALWRX010000006.1 GCA_027080505.1 Ghiorsea sp. | reverse complement strand
TGGCTTGCGTCTCCATTTGCATAGCACCAAACAAGAAAAACACCGCTTCGCCACCTTCGCGCATTACTGCCGCCATGGATAACACCAGCAGTGATTTCATTGGCATATCACCTTCTGCTACCGATGCGCCTGCTTGTTTTAGGCGAATACTCATGTCTCGCCCGTGTTTACTCATCCAAACCACTGTCCAAGCCAATAATATGGAAGCAATGGATAAAATGACCGCATTAAATACAAACTCACCATCCCCATCCATAGAGTTTTCCACTTCATCCATAAACAATGCGAACAAAAATGCACCCAGCAAACCAAGCCCAGCACCTGAAACAATCCATTTTTTACAGCCCACCACATCTTTAGTGGCAGCAAACAAAAGTCCTAATATAATGGACATTTCCAATACTTCACGAAACACAATAATCAATGCTGATAGCATTTAACGCTCTCCTGCTTTGCACGCCTTGCAAAGCCCAAATAATAATAATTGATGCCCTTGAATATGAAAATCACGTTCTTCTGCCACCTGATCTTGCAACACTTCAATTTCAGGCTTGCAAAACTCTTCAATACTGCCGCAACTTGTACACACCAAATGATCATGATGCGCCTTATCTGCGCGTTCATAACGTTTTTTATCCGCCAGTTGAATCGACTCAATCAATCCCTGCTCAGCCAAAGCTGCCAAACCACGATATACGGTAGCAATACCAATGCTAATCCCTTGTTCTTTCAATTTGTAAGCCACTTCATCGGCATCCCAGTGTTTATCTGAGCGATTTATCATGTCTAAAATGGCTTGGCGTTGAGCGGTTAGCTTCTGCATAATATCGAATGATAATCACTATCACTATCATCTTGCAAGACATTTATCACAATTTGAAAAAAGCTTGGGGAAATCAGACGCATTAAATAAGAAAGGCCACGTCCCAGCGCAGCCTTTCGCTCTGTGTATCATTGCCAGGTACTGGAAACCTCTAGTACACAATAAGCGTGCGGAGAAGATTACACCCCTAGCCAAAAGAATCCAAATCGTTAATGTATGCTCGGGGCGAGGTGGTATCCCCAACGATAAAAAAAGATTACTTCAATACACATTGAATATACTTGAACGTAGCAAAAAACTTTAAAATGAATGATGAAAATAGGTTTTAATAAATGGCGAACAAGAACAAACACTTGCATAAAGCATCCAAAGCTAAAAAGGATGAGTTTTATACACAATTATCAGACATTGAAAAAGAACTAAAGCATTATAAAAAGCACTTTAAAGGTAAAGTAGTCCTTTGTAATTGCGATGACCCTAGAGTGAGTAATTTCTTTCATTATTTTGCATACAATTTTGAAAAGCTAGGGCTAAAAAAGCTAATCACCACTTGCTATAAAAATCAGAATATGGATTTATTTAGTCAAAATGATTCTGAACAGGCAATCTACTTAGAATATGAAGGGGATAAAAATGGAAACAATGTCCCTGACCCAGAAGAAATTGGTATCAAGCATTTCAAAGGAGATGGTGATTTTCGTAGCGAAGAATGCATTGAACTGTTAAAACAAGCGGATATTGTCGTCACCAACCCGCCTTTTTCTTTATTCAGAGAATATGTTGCCCAACTAATAGAGTACGATAAAAAATTTCTTATCATAGGACATCAAAATGCTATCGGTTATAAAGATATTTTTAAGCTAATTAAAGATAACAGGCTATGGTTAGGCAATGGGTTTAATCGCAATTGCGCCCATTTCATCAACAGACATTATGTAGACTTTGCTTCGGATACAGACCATAAAGAAGGAATGATTAGGGTATCTGGCGTTCAATGGTTTACCAATATGGACATTAACAAGCGACATGAAAAAATGATTTTATACAAACCATATTCTCCTACAGAATACTCGAAATTTGAAAATTATGATGCCATAAATGTTAATAAAACAAAAGAAATACCAATGGACTATGAAGGGGTAATGGGAGTGCCAATCACTTTTCTAAACAAGTATAACCCAGACCAGTTTGAGATAATTGGACTTGGTATTTCAAGCTCGGGAATAGCTGCTGGTGTTAAGCCATATAAGGATGAACATAAGAAATATAGAAAAGAGGTTCAAAAAAGGGGGGCCGTTGATGGTGACTTATACATGATGGTAAATGGTGTTGTTACAGTTCCTTATACTCGAATCTTGATAAGGAATAAATTACTATGAAAATAGAACTTAAAGAAATTACTGTCCGTGAACTCACAGAGGATTATCAGGATAATGAAGACCAAGGCGTTCTAGGCTATGGTGGCAAATTAGATATTCGTCCCCCATATCAGCGAGAATTTATTTACAAAGACAAGCAACGAGATGCTGTAATTCATACGCTTACTAAAAATTTCCCTTTGAATGTTATGTATTGGGCTGTGCGTGAAGATGGTAGTTATGAGGTGATTGACGGGCAACAGCGTACGATTTCAATCAGCCAATTTGTCGAAGGTGACTTTGCTTTTCAAAATAGATATTTCCATAACCTGCAAGAAGATGAAAAGGAACAAATACTCAACTATAAGCTGACGGTTTACTTATGCAGCGGTACGGACAGTGAAAAACTTGAGTGGTTTAAGACTATTAACATCGCAGGAGAAAAACTTACCGAACAAGAATTGCGTAATGCAGTATATTCAGGGACTTGGGTTTCAGATGCCAAGCGATATTTTAGTAAAAATGGTTGCGCTGCATATGGTATTGGTAGCGACTATCTTAACGGTTCACCTATTCGTCAGGATTATTTAGAAACTGCTATAAAATGGATTTCTGAAGGCAATATTGAAGCGTATATGTCTAAACACCAGCACGACCCCAATGCCATTGCCTTATGGATGTATTTTCAGTCAGTGATTACTTGGGTATCAGCAACGTTTACAAAAAAACGTAAGTATATGAAAGGTGTGGACTGGGGTTCACTTTATAATGCATACAAAGATGAGATATTTGATGCGGCGAAAATTGAAGCCGAAGTAGCAGCTTTGATTGCTGATGATGATGTAACCAAGAAAAGTGGCATTTATCCTTTCATTTTAACGCGTAAAGAAAAGTACCTCTCTATTCGCGCTTTTTCAGACTCTATGAAGCAAAAGGTTTATGAAAAACAACACGGCGTATGCATAGAATGTGGTGAAAAATTTGAACTCAATGAAATGGAAGCCGACCATATAACACCATGGCATGAAGGCGGAAAAACAAATGAAGAAAACTGCCAAATGCTTTGTAAAGAAGATAACAGAAGAAAATCAGGCAAATAAACACTAGAAAAACTTATCATGGCATACGAAATAAAAAAGACTGAGCATAATGGCGCAAAGCATGGCATATGAAAAAATATAGATTATCGGTAAACATCCCGCCTATGCCCAACTTTTACAACTGTAATCAATAAAATGTCATCCTCAATTTGGTATAGGATGCGATAGTTACCCTGTCGAATACGGTACTTATCATCACCACTTAATTTTTCCGCTTGTGGTGGTAAAGGGTTATCCACTAAAGATTCAACCTTAGTTAAGATTTTCTGAACATCTTTTTTGGGTATTTTGCGTAAATCTTTGCGAACAGAAGCCTTAAACTGAATACTATATTGTGCCATCAGACTTTAGGGCTTTAAGCATAGCCTCATAACTTAGTGTTGGCTCTGACTCGCGCACCTCAAAGGCTTCAAGGTCTTGCTGGTCTTCCACAAATGTACGTTTCACAGCTTCATTCACCAAATCCGAAATAGAACGGTGTGTTTCAGCAGCTTTTAAGCGTAATGTTTTATGAATATTTTCATCCAAATAAACGGTTGAACGTTTTGTTGTCGTTTGTTGCATAAGTCACCTCACAAGCACACTTTAACGTCTTAACGTCTTAACGTCAAAACATCTTGCCTGTCCATGCAAAATTATGGCATAAAATCGCTCTTTTGGTATGGTGTCGCTCAACTTATTTATAGACACACTGAGGAGCGCACCTTGAGTAACCAATCAAGCAATACATTTGATGCAAAAAACACACTAAACGTTGATGGTAAGGCTTATACTTACTACAAATTGGATGCCGCAGGCGATACTTCTCACCTGCCCTATTCGCTGAAAATATTGCTGGAAAATCTATTGCGCCGCGAAGATGGTGTGAATGTGACCCGCGAAGATATTTTAGCCTTGATTAACCGCAAACCTTCTGATGAACCCCGCGAAATTGCATACATGCCAGCGCGCGTTTTGATGCAGGATTTCACTGGTGTACCTGCTGTGGTGGATTTAGCTGCTATGCGCGATGCCATGGCAGACTTGGGCGGCGACCCTTCCAAAATTAACCCACTAGCCCCTGCGGAGTTGGTGATTGACCATTCTGTGCAGGTGGACAACTTCGCATCCAATGATGCTGCGGAACTCAACACTGCCATTGAATACGTGCGCAACGAAGAACGCTATCAATTCCTTAAATGGGGTCAGAATGCGTTTGAAACATTTAAAGTGGTGCCGCCCGGCACTGGCATTGTGCATCAGGTCAACCTTGAAAACCTTGCGCGCACCGTGTTTGTCAACGATGAAGGCGTGGCATATCCCGATACTTTGATTGGTACGGACTCACACACCACCATGATTAATGGTCTTGGTATTTTAGGCTGGGGCGTGGGCGGCATTGAAGCAGAAGCGGCTATGCTTGGTCAGCCTGTATCTATGCTTGTGCCTAAAGTGGTGGGTTTTGAGCTTACTGGCAGCTTACCTGAAGGCGCGTTGGCAACTGATTTGGTGCTCACCATTGTGGAAATGCTGCGCAAACTTGGTGTGGTTGGTAAATTTGTCGAATTTCACGGCAGTGGTTTAGACCATTTGCCACTCGCAGACCGCGCAACCATCGCCAATATGGCGCCTGAATACGGCGCAACATGCGGCATCTTCCCTATTGATGATGAAGTCTTGAATTATCTGCAACTTACAGGTCGAGGCGAGCAAACTGGCTTGGTCAAAGCGTATGCTCAAGCCCAAGGCATGTTCCGCGAAGGCGGCGAAAACAAAGCTGTGTATGATGAAAGCATCAGCCTTGATATGAGCACCGTTGTACCTTCCATTTCAGGGCCAAAACGCCCACAAGACCGCATCGCTTTAACGGATGCAAAAACAGCGTTTGAGAAAGATGTGAAAATCATCAAATCCGAAGCAGGTTTAAATTCTAAACCCATCAACACAACGATTAACGGCAAGGATGTGACCATTGAAGATGGCGCGGTAGTGATTGCAGCGATTACATCTTGCACCAACACATCCAACCCAACTGTCATGCTAGGCGCTGGGCTTGTGGCGAAAAAGGCTGCGGCATTGGGACTATCTGCTGCACCTTGGGTGAAAACATCTTTAGGCCCTGGCTCATTGGTGGTCACTGAATATTTAGAAAAAGCAGACTTGATGAATCCGCTGAAAAGCCTTGGTTTCCATGTGGTCGGTTATGGTTGCACCACTTGCATTGGTAACTCTGGCCCATTGCCAGCAGAAGTATCCAAAGCAATTAGCGATGGTGATTTGTCGGTCACCGCTGTGCTATCAGGTAACCGCAACTTTGAAGGTAGGGTTCATGCTGAAGTGCGCATGAACTATCTTGCATCTCCACCATTGGTGGTGGCATATGCCATTGCAGGCACCATGAATATCGACATCTTTAATGAGCCTTTGACGCAAGATAGAGATGGTAATGATGTGTTCCTGAAAGACATCTGGCCAAGCCAAGCTGAACTTGCGGCTGTGGTGCACGATTGCGTCACCAAAGAACAATTTGCATCATCCTATAAAGATGTGTTTGCAGGCGATGAACATTGGCAAGCCTTACAAGCACCAACTGCTGACCGCTTTGCATGGAATGATGATTCCACATACATTCAAAATCCGCCCTACTTCACAGGCATGAAGCAACAGCCTGAAACTGTGGCAGATATTACAGGTGCGCGTGTATTGGCTGTGCTTGGTGATTCAGTCACCACTGACCATATTTCACCAGCAGGTGCGATTAAAGCCGATTCACCTGCGGGTCGTTATTTGGCTGAAAAAGGCGTGGCACAAAAAGATTTCAACTCCTATGGCTCTCGCCGTGGTAATCATGAAATCATGATGCGTGGCACATTTGCTAACATTCGCTTGCGCAATCAACTTGCACCGGGCACTGAAGGCGGCGAAACCATTCATCAGCCATCGCAAAACCCCATGAGCATTTATGATGCAGCCATGAAGTACAAAGATGACAACGTGCCTGCCATGATTTTAGCAGGTAAAGAATATGGTTCTGGTTCATCGCGCGATTGGGCAGCCAAAGGCCCTATGCTTCTTGGTGTGCGCGCTGTGATTGCGGAATCTTATGAACGTATTCACCGCTCCAACTTGGTGGGCATGGGCATACTTCCTTTGCAATTCAATGATGGTGAAACTCCTGCATCATTGGGTTTAACTGGGCAAGAAAGCTATGACATTATCGGACTTAGTGATGGCTCGGCAAAATCAGTCACCATCAAAGCCACATCAGAAGATGGAAGTGTGAAAGAATTTACGGCTGTGGTGCGCATTGATACGCCAAAAGAAGTCGAATATTATCAACATGGCGGCATTTTGCGTTATGTGCTCCGCCAAATGAATAGCTAAAAGGAATATATCACCACAGAGAGCGCAGAGAACACGGAGAAAAATTAGAACGGCTACTTCCATAGCATGGAAACTTTAGCTGCATACTAAAAACTCTGTGCCCTCTGTGTACTCTGTGGTAAAAGAAAAAGGAAACAAACCAATGAGCATTGAACAATCAAAAAAAGATTTTGAGTTAGCGAAAAAGATTATCCCGGGCGGTGTAAACTCACCAGTCCGTGCCTTCAAAGGCGTAGGCGGTACACCGCGCTTCTTCGATTCCGCCAAAGGCGCATACGTCACTGACGTGGATGGCAACACTTATATCGACTATGTCGGTTCTTGGGGGCCTATGATCTTGGGTCATGCCCATGATGCCGTGATTGCTGGCATTACAGAAACCGCGCAAAAAGGTGTGTCCTTTGGTGCGCCATGCGAGCTTGAAATTGAATTGGCGCAAACCGTGATTGATATGGTGCCATCCATTGATGTGATTCGTTTTGTAAGCTCGGGTTCAGAAGCCACCATGAGTGCATTGCGTTTAGCGCGCGGCTTTACGGGTCGCGATAAAATCATCAAGTTTGATGGTGGTTATCATGGTCATGCTGATGGTTTATTGGTGAAAGCAGGTTCTGGTGCGGCAACCTTTGGTGAGCCTGATTCTGCGGGTGTACCTGCCGATTATGCGAAATTGACGCTCACTGCCCCATTCCAAGATTTAGATGCGGTAAAACGTTTATTCGCTGAAAATAAAGGCGAGATTGCCTGTATTATTGTTGAGCCTGTTCCGGGCAATACGGGCGTGATGGATTTGTATTCCAATGGTTTCCTACAATCGCTAAGAGACATCTGCACCGCAGAAGGTGCATTGTTGATTTTTGATGAAGTGATGTGTGGTTTCCGCGTATCTTCGGGCGGCGCACAAAAATTATTTAATATCACACCTGATTTAACCTGCTTGGGTAAAATCATTGGTGGTGGTCTTCCTGTGGGCGCTTATGGCGGCCGCGAAGAGATTATGCGCAAAATATCGCCTGATGGCCCTGTCTATCAAGCGGGTACATTATCAGGCAACCCACTGGCTATGCGCGCTGGTTTGGAAACGCTATCCCGCCTGCGTGATGAAAAGCTTTATGAAGACTTGGAAGCCAAATCCAAGCGTTTGTTTGAAGGTTTATTGGCTGGTTGCAAAGCTGCGGGTGTACCAGCAACGGGCAATCGTTTTGGCTCTATGTTTACTGTGTTCTTCACCGAGTTGGAACATGTCACCTGTGGTTCAGATGTATCCGAACATTGCGATTTGGCGTTCTTCGGCAAATTCTTCAATGAAATGCTTAATGAAGGCGTGTATCTCGCACCTTCACAGTACGAAGCAGCCTTTGTATCCGCAGCGCACACCGATGAAGATATTGATAACACCATTGCCGCAGCAGCACGTGTTTTAGCGAGGCTAACAGCATGAGCAACCAAGAAACCAACGGAAACAAAGATTTGATTATGCCTGTGGAAAAGGTTGAGCCTTTGCCGCCTATGGGTACGGATAGTTTATTGAAAGACATCAAGTTCAATGATGATGGACTTGTGCCTGCGATTGCCCAATCGGTGGATACGGGTCGCGTATTGATGATGGCATGGATGAATGAAGAAGCCGTGGTTAAAACCTTAAACACAGGTTTTGCCCACTATTATTCGCGCTCTCGCCAAACCCAATGGAAAAAAGGCGAAACCAGCGGGCATGTGCAAAAAGTATTGAGCACATTCCTTGATTGCGATGGTGATACCATCCTATTATTGATTGAGCAAACAGGGCCTGCCTGCCACACTAACCGCGAATCATGTTTTTACCGTGAAAAACGTGGCGATAAATGGGTAACCTTTGAGGAGCCTGTTAGCGAATAGATGCTCATCATACCCGTGTTTAGGTGAATTGCGAAGCAAGAGAGTATCCCCTAGGGGAAGACAGCTATCCACCTTTGCACTAAGCTCCGCAATGCATGGATTCCCAATCAGGTTGGGAATGACAAATAAGGTATTTACTGCGATAGTAACTGCACAGGAGGACGGCATATGGTAAATCAGCAAGATATTGATGCTATGGTTCACACCATCGTGCAAGAAGCTCAACCTGTGCGTATTATTCTTTTTGGTTCATACGCAGCAAACAAAGCGACTGAAGATTCAGATATTGATTTATGTATCATTGAAAAAGATGCATTTCATCCACAAAGAAGTCGCCGCAAAGAAGCCGCAAAACTCTATAAAGCACTCGCTGCTTACCCTATCCCCAAAGACCTATTGATATTTAGCGAAGCCGAGCTTCACCAAGAAGCCAATCAACACTTACTCAAACCTATTCAAGAGAAGGGAAAAGTATTGTATGAATCTGCCTAACTTTTTATACCGTCATACCCGCGAAGGCGGGTATCCATACTATCCATTATGCTTTAAGCTGACCAAGGCTTATGGATTCCCAATCAAGTTGGGAATGACAGATATTACTACCCCCTTGGAGCAATGATGAACAATGATATTTTAAAAGAGATCGCTGCTATTCTTGAGGTACGCAAATCGGAGTCAGTAGATAAATCTTATGTGGCATCCTTGTATGCCAAACCTGATAAAATGCTGGAAAAGATTGGCGAAGAAGCCACCGAAACCATTATTGCAGCTAAAAATGATGATAAAGAACAAATCATTTATGAAACAGCCGACTTATGGTTTCACACCATGGTGATGCTAGCGCAAAAAGGTCTCAGCCCTGATGATGTACTCAACGAACTAGCTAGACGCTTTGGTGTGTCTGGACATGATGAAAAGGCTTCGAGAAAATAAAACATGTCAAGGGGGGCACAGATGAGAACACAAAAATTAATTTCAACAACAGCTTTAGCCAAACACCTTAATATCAGCAAACGTGAGCTAGATATTAAATTTGTTAAAGACAAGCTCATTGAGAAAGATGCAGATAATAAATATGTTTTAACTGAGCTTGGAAAGAAAATTGGTGGAAGCTATAAAGAATCTAAACAATATGGACGTTACATTGTTTGGCCTGAGTCGATTGCTAGCGCTCCCACTATTGAGAAGCAGGCTGAATCAAGACTAACTGCAAAATCCTTGGGGACTAAGTTCAAACTCACAGCTAATAAAATAAACTTCATATTATCAGAACTAGGCTGGATAAAAAAAGAGATTAAAGGTTGGAAAGTAACAAGCCAGGGCTTAAAGCAGGGTGGTATTCAAGATGAGGATTCAAAGTCAGGTGTTCCATTTGCTCGCTGGCCAGAAACAATTATATCCAATAGAACACTGCTTTCTTCTATTCAAGAGGTAAAAGGAGAAGTTGAAGTTTCAACAAAGAAAAAAGTTGAGTTCAGAGAGAAATTTAAAGCTGAATTTAGAAGCACCGATGGTCACTTTGTTCGCTCGAAAGCTGAAATGCTAATTGATAACTGGCTTTATATGGCTGAAATTATCCATGCATATGAAAGAAAGCTTCCCATTGAAGAAGATGTTTATTGTGACTTTTATATTCCTACTGGAAAAGTTTATATTGAATACTGGGGCTATGAAAATGATTCTAAATACCTACATCGCAAAAATGAAAAAATAGAAATTTATAAGAAATATGACTTCAACCTTATCGAACTAAATGATGAAGATGTCCAAAATTTAGATGACAAGTTACCCCGTTTATTACTAAAATATGGTATTCAAGCATATTAACTGGAGAAAACTATGGCTGAAATCAACTATGGACCATTAGCACAACTGATTGGCACTTGGAAAGGTAACCAAGGTACAGATATTGCCCCTGAACCCAACGGTGAAGAAAACAACCCCTACTTTGAAACCATCACCTATGAAGCCATTGGTGATGTGAGCAATGCGGAAACGCAAACCCTTGCCGTGCTTCACTACACACAAATTGTATCACGCAAGGAAAACAATGAAGTATTCCATCATCAATCGGGTTACTGGTCTTGGGATTCAGAAACGGGCGTGATTACGCATTCATTCACCATTCCTCGTGGTGTTGGCGTGGTGGCATGCGGCAAAGTGCTGGATGATGAAAACATGCCCAATGCAACAGTGATTGAAGTGTCTGCTGAAGATACAGGCTTTGATGGCGGCATTGCCCAGTCTTCCTTTATGCAGAAAAAAGCGCGTACCACAGCATTTAGTCAAACGCTCACCATTGAAGGTGATAGCTTAAAGTACCAACAAACTATTATGTTGGATATTTATAGTAAAACCTTTGAGCATACTGATACCAATACTTTAACTCGCCAATAAAACTGCCATGTCGAGCTTGTACCACAGGCAGGCTTCGCACTCGAGACATCTAATATCCAAAGATTTCTCCACGCGTTTCACTTGGTCGAAATGACAGACTCAACACACCGTCATTCCCGCGCAGGCGGGAATCTATCTTGGAAGGCACCTTTATTGTTGGATACCCGCTTTCGCGGGTATGACGAGTATAGCTTATGAATAAACAAACCCTGTTTGATCGTGTGATTGCTCAGCTTACATCTGATATTCAGGTTGCTGAGCAAGCTGTGGAAGTCGCTATAGATACGGCAACACATAAGGATTGTTTGGGTTCATCTAAGTATGAAACCATGGGTACAGAAGCATCATATCTTGCCAAAGGGCAAGGCGAACGTTTGCTGGAATTGCAACGCGCCCTCGCCTATTTTAAACAACTAAAACCTGAATCGTCCAAGAACATACAGCTGACATCTTTGGTGACCTTAGAAGATGAAAATGGTAAGTCACAAAGCTTGCTAATAGCGGCTGATGCAGGCGGCTTAAAAGTCTCTTATGATAAGCAAATAGTTACAGTGATTACACCACAAGCACCATTGGGTAAAAGTTTGATGAATAAAACAGTGGGCGATGCTATTGAACTGAAATTTACTGGAAAAACACGTTATCTTGAGGTGATTGATGTTACCTAAGATTTCTCCGCGCGTTTCACTTGCTCGAAATAACAGACTCAACACACCGTCATTCCCGCGCAGGCGGGAATCTATCTTGGAAGACATCTTTATTGGGTGGATACCCGCCTACGCGGGCATGACGTTTATCTATAATATTGTGAGCGTGGCATGACAAAGGATAAGACTTGGTATTTGTATATGATTCGCTGCAAAGGCAGCGTGCTCTACACAGGCATCACCACCGATATTTCTCGCCGCTTTGCAGAACATCAAATGGGCAAAGGTGCTAAGTTTCTACGCGGCAAGGCACCGCTTGAACTTGTATTCCAAACTGTCGCAGGCACACATTCACAAGCCCTTAAATTAGAACTTTGGGTAAAAAAGCAACCCAAAACCAACAAAGAATATATGATTCAACAAGGTCTCCCCGCTGATATTCAAACGATATTAATGCAATAGCTGCGGCTCAAACAAATAAGTATATTCTAAGTTTGTTCGTATTGGCATCACAGTACATTTCTCCTGCATATCAGGGTGCTTTTGTATAAATACACCCGCCGCAAACTTTGCCTGTTCTTTAGAATGGTAAGGACCATAGGCATCTTCATTTACAATCAATCGGTATTCACTCATAACGCACATCCTTGAAAACTACTTGCTGATCATCAGCTCGTCATACAAATAACTATCGCTACTTTTCTTATTTTATTTAGCCCTAAAACTTTCTTTATCGTCCAAACAAACAGTCATGATATTGCTTATCGCAAGTGCTTTGCTAGGTTACAAGCCTGTTGTTAAGCACTTACTGCCCAAGGAGAAACGACCATGAGTGATTGTTTATTTTGTAAAATCATTGAAGGCACTATTCCTTCGGATAAAGTGTATGAAGATGATGCTGTATATGCTTTTAAAGATATTCACCCTAAAGCACCCACCCATGTGCTGGTGATTCCAAAAACGCATATCCCAACCCTTGCCGATACCAAAGACCCTGCCATGCTGGGTGAGTTGATGCTCAAAGTGAACCATGTCGCCAATGATGTATTAAACCTTGAAGCAGGTTATCGCGTGGTGATTAATGTGCGTGAAGGTGGTGGGCAAGAAGTGTTTCACTTACATGCACATATTTTAGGTGGTAAAAAATTACCTTTTTAAACATACCTCAACATGGCAACCCACCGTAGAACACGCAAACCTTCCGAGCTTAAACCACTCAAGTTAAACTTGAGCAAGGTATTCAATGCTGAACATATGCAACGCTTAAATAGCATTGCTTTGTTGCGTAGGCATTGGCATGACATTGTAGGCAATATGATGGCAGAGCGATGTGAACCTGTTGCCATAGAGCCGCAAGCAGATGGTTCGCTGGGTTTATTAATTGCAGTGAATCACCCCGTGATTGCCAGCCATATTCGGCTGCTGCATGAAGAAATTCGCAAAGCATGTTTCAAGCGGTGCAAGCTTCAAGGCTTAAGTAAAGTGTGGACTCGTGTGCAAGCTGGTGCAGGCATTCGCGAAGAAAAAAAAGTGTGCATACGCAATGATATACACTGCCAAGACTTACGCTTACTTGCCCAAAGCCTACAAGATGTGAAGGATAAGCCGCTGCGTCGCTTAATGTTTCAAGCAGGTGCGGCACAATTACAATATTACAAAGAAGTATAGGAAGTTATAAAACATGAAAAAAGCAATGATATTCAGCTTGTTAGCCATATTCATTAGTGTGACGGGGCTAAGCACCACAGCAGATGCCAAACGATTCGGTATGGGTGGCAGCTTTGGCAAATCATTCAGCAAACCTAAAAACTTCTCTAAACCTGCACCCAAACAAGGTATAAACAAAGCAGCACCAGCACGTTCTGGCTCTAGGGCTGGTGGCATGATGGGCATACTTGGTGGACTAGCTATGGGTGGACTTTTGGGTGCACTATTTTTCGGTGGCGGCTTTGAAGGCATCAACCTATTTGATATTTTATTGATTGGCGGCGTGATTTTCTTGGTCATGCGGTTTATGCGCAGTTCGGCTGGTGCAAGGCGTGAACCTGAATATGCAGGTCATCCTTCGCATCACAATCAAGCGTTTGGTCAAACCCAACCTGAAACAAACAACAACGAAAGCTTCTTGGGCGAAGAAACGACAAGCTCAGAAGTGATAAGCGATAAACCCAATATTGATGCTGAACATTTCCTCAATGCTGCACGTGATATTTTTGTACGTATGCAACAAGATTGGGATGCAAAGAATGAAGATGATATTCGTTCATTTTGTACACCTGAGGTTGCAGGGCATGTATTGGCGGACATGAAACGCATTGGTGATAACAAAACACGCACTGAAATTGGTGCGTTGGATGCTGAAATTGTAGAAACTTGGGTAGAATCAGGCATGGAATGGGTTGCTGTACATTTCCAAGCCAAACTCAAAGAAGAAACATTGAATATGGCTGGTGCTGTGATTGAGACTGAACATACAGATGTGAATGAAATCTGGATTTTCCAACACACGCCAAACAGCGATGACCCAACATGGTATCTCGCGGGCATTCAACAAGCTTAATAGTTAAACCAACTGAAAACGCACGAGGAAAGATAAGTATGAACATTGCAAAAATGATGCAACAAGCCAAGAAAATGCAAGAAAACATGAAAAACATGCAAGAAGAATTAGCAAACTTGGAAGTCACTGGTGAATCAGGTGGTGGTATGGTTAAAGCCACTGTTTCAGGTAATCATCAGGTTAAACGTATTGATATTGATGAAAGTTTATTGGCTGATGATGATAAATCCTTGCTTGAAGACTTGATTGCAGCAGCAGTTAATTCAGCGATGAGTAAAATCGAAGAAACCACCAAAGCCAAGCAAAAAGATATGATGAGTGGCATGTCGCTACCACCAGGTTTTTCTCTGTAATGTATCATTTGGCAGGCATGCCTGAGCCTTTGGCACGATTGGTTGAACAACTCAGTGCATTTCAAGGCATTGGTCCTAAAACTGCCATGCGCCTTGCATTAAATATGCTTGAGCAGTCAGAAAATGAAGTGCAAAACCTCGCACGTTCACTGGAACATTTGCATGAGCAGGTGAAGTTTTGTGATACTTGTGGTGGTTTTGCTTCTGCTAACCATTGTACCATTTGTGACAATGTAAAACGGCAACATGAAGTGGTATGTATTGTTGAGCAACCTGTGGATGTCTTGATGTTAGAACGCGGACATTTTCAGGGCAGCTACCATGTGTTGCATGGTCGCCTTAGCCCTGTGGATGGGATTGGCCCTGATAAACTGCGTTTTAATAGTTTAGATAAACGTATTGCAGACGGTAATATCAAAGAATTAATTATGGCAACCAGTGCGACGGTGGATGGTGAAGCAACAGCCCACTTCATCTCTCGTCGTTATGCCCATCATGGTATTCAAGTTTCACGCATTGCACGTGGTGTACCTGAGGGTGGAGAATTGGAATACTTGGATGAATACACATTATCTCGCGCCCTAGAGCAGCGGGTATTGTGGGAACAAGAGCGAACCATCGCTTCATAAACACAATGAAGAATTAGGAAGATAGTTATTTATGTTAAACTTTGCAGATAGAGACGGAAAAATTTGGTTTGATGGAAAAATGGTAGATTGGCGTGATGCTAAGATTCATGTACTCACCCATACTTTGCATTATGGCATGGGTGTATTTGAAGGCGTACGCGCTTATCATGCAGAAGAAGGCACTGCGATTTTCCGCTTGCAAGAACACACCGACCGTTTATTCAACTCCGCTAAAATCATGAATATGGATATGCCCTATTCTAAAGATGAAATTAACCAAGCCCAATTGGATGCTGTGAAAATTAATAATCTAGACTCTGCATACCTACGCCCTATGGCATTTTATGGTTCTGAAGGCATGGGTTTACGTGCAGATGGTTTAAAAACACATGTCATTGTCGCAGCTTGGCACTGGGGTGCATACTTGGGTGAAGATGCCTTAAAACAAGGGATTCGTATTCGCACATCTTCTTTCACTCGCCATCATCCGAACATCGCTATGTGTAAAGCCAAAGCCAATGGCAACTATATCAACTCTATGCTTGCACTCTCTGATGCGCTGAAAGATGGTTATGACGAAGCATTATTGCTTGATGTGGATGGTTTTGTGGCTGAAGGCAGTGGCGAAAACTTCTTCCTCGTCAAAGATGGTATTATTTACACGCCTGAATTATCCAGTGCGCTTGATGGTATTACGCGTAAAACCGTAATTCAATTGGCTGAAGAAGAAGGTTATAAGGTCATTGAGAAACGTATCACCCGCGATGAAGTGTATATTGCTGATGAAGCATTTTTTACAGGCACTGCGGCTGAGGTTACACCCATTCGTGAACTTGATGGGCGCACCATTGGCTGTGGTTCGCGCGGTCCGATTACTGAAGTTTTACAAACCAAATACTTTGATGTGGTGCATGGCAGAAGCCCTGCCCATAAAGATTGGTTAGCTGCCGTTTAAATGTCTAACGACAGAGTTTTGGTCTATTCAAGTGAAGATGGGATGATCAACAAATCATCCCAGCCTTCTGCCAAAGCGGGCAAACACAAAAAGAACAAAAAACAAGCTACACCCTCCCCCATTAAAAACCCCAATAAGCAGGGCGTACGTATCATGCGTGAAAGCAAGGGGCGCGGTGGCAAATCGGTTTCTGTGATTACAGGTTTAAACTTGGATAAAGATGCACTCAAAAAGCTGGGCAAAACACTCAAAGCACAACTGGGTACAGGTGGCGCTATTAAAGATGGTAACATCGAAATCCAAGGCGACCACAGGGAAAAGCTTGTCGAGCTTTTAGACAAGCAAGGCATCAAAGCCAAGATAGCTGGTGGCTAACATGGAAACCAAAGTTCACTTTGAATCCTTAGAACATGCAGATCGTATCAAAGGTATTGCCAACCTTTTATTGCGCCGCAATCGTTTGACTCCACATGTGTTGGTGCTTTGCCCTGATGAAGATTTTATGCAGCAATTGGATGAAACATTGTGGACGATTCACCCCGAAGCTTTTCTGCCTCATGCTATAGCCAGTGATGATACCGCCAGCAATACCAAACAACCTATTTTATTGGCAACACATATCAACCGTGATAATCAAGCAGCAGTACTTATCAATGGTGGGCTGGAAGTGCCCCCTGAGCTTGAAGGCTTCTCTCATATCGTTGATTTTGTGGATGCTTGGGATGAAAATTTAAAACAAGCTTCCCGCGAACGTTTTAAAACCTATAGGCAATTATCTTTTGAGCCAAGCTATATAGCTTCAAGCCACAAGGCATAAGAATTCATGCCTACCAACCTACATATCATGAAAAAAATTATTATCACAACAACACTGATTGGCTTATTGATTTTGCTAGGTGCTATAGTTTTTTACGGCATGAACCCATCACAGTATGCGAGCAAACAGACAAGCTTATTCTTGAGTATTAACCACCTACTAGCCAACGCTGGAAACCTATTTTGGCAAAATATCACCGCTCTTGGCGATGGTTTATTGTTATTCCCTTTATTATCATTTCTTATTCTTAAAAATATCCGTGCTTGGGCGGCATTTTTTGGTGCAATCCCAATGTCCACATTTCTTAGCCATGCAGCTAAAGCATTCTTTGCTATGCCAAGGCCTGCTGCAATTATCGAACATGACCATATCAATATCATTGGTCATGCCTTAACTGGTGCAACCAGCTTACCATCTGGTCATACCATCACCATTTTCACAACCATATCTATACTGATATGGCTCCTCTTAAAAGGTGAGATAAAAGTGAAATATCCTATGCTATGGAGCATTTCTCTGCTTGCTATAGCTATTTTAGTAGCACTTTCTCGCATTGCCGTTGGCGCGCACTGGCCATTTGACCTTGTATTGGGTGCAATGTTTGGAAGCGTGGGCGGCCTAAGTGGACTAATATTAACTTACAAATATACAGCTTGGTGGCACTGGATGACAGCAACAACAGCCAAATACATTCATCTGAGCATACTCTTCACCTTATCTATTGCCATGCTGGTGGAATATGCGCATCTTGCCATTACTTGGCTCGCATTTATGGTTGTTATCATAGTCATGTTTAAGCTACTTACCATGAAGGAAAATCATGTTTTACATCTCTGATAGCTTATCACCAAAACAACCATGGATTATTTCAGGTCAACGTTTTGCCCTAATCATGTCATTGCTCAACACTGTGCTTTTCAATGGTGCACTGTATGCTTATATCGTTTCCCACCTTGATATACTCACATTCAGTGGGTTGATGATTCTTGCGTCCATTGTGATATTGGTATTTACATTTAATTTATTCTTTATCTCATTATTGCTCTTGATAACACCAACACTGCTCAAACTGTTGTTTGTTATCACTTCTCTCATCAATGCTGTTGCGCTCTATTATATGCTTTCCTATCAGGTCACCCTGGACATAACCATGATAGGCAATATCTTCAACACACGCACGTCTGAATCCGTAGAGTTGCTAACCCCCACCCTGTTCATCTATGTCATTCTTTTGGCTGTTATCCCTAGTATTCTTATCCTCAAAGTGGGTGTTCAACCCTTAAACCGACTTAAAATCATCATCAACTTTGTGATTGCTTTGGTTGTGACCATTCTTTTTCTTTATGCCAATGCTTCGGGCTGGCTATGGCTGGATAAGCACGCGAAAATTCTGGGCGGCAAAGTGTTACCCTGGTCTTATATTGTGAACACCATTCGCTATTACAAGCAGCAGAGCAAAAATGATAAACCCGTCACATTATTACCCGCTGGAAAGTTTACAAACAAACAGAAAATTGCCGTTGTCTTTATTATCGGCGAAACAGCGCGAGCCCATAATTTCAGCTTGTATGGCTATGCCAGAGAGACCAACCCGCTACTCAAAACCGATGATATTCTGGTGATGAACAAAACAACAGCCTGCACCACCTACACCACGGGCTCTGTGGCTTGTATGCTATCCCATGATGTGCAGCAAAGCGGCTATGAACCTTTACCCAGCTATTTGCATCGCATGGGTGCTAAGGTTGTGTGGCGTAGTAACAATTGGGGGGAGCCCGCCATTGATGTATCCAAATATCAAATTGGCGGTGATTTGATTGCGCAATGCCATGGTGAGGATTGCCAGTTTGATAGTGTATTGCTTACTGGTCTTGAAGATGAAATCACTTCATCATCACAAGATAAGGTGCTTGTCGTGCTACATACCAAAGGCAGCCACGGCCCCAGCTACTATACAAGGTATCCTGCATCTTTTGAGAAATTTACACCCGTATGCCGCCATGAAGAACTAAGCAAGTGTACAAGCCAGGAACTTATCAATGCTTATGACAACACCATTTTATATACGGATTACTTCCTGCACCAAACCATCAACCGTCTGCAACAACTGCACATGCCCGTGATGCTGATTTATGCCTCTGATCATGGTGAATCATTGGGTGAGGAAGGTTTATACTTACATGGCACACCATTTATGTTTGCCCCCAAATATCAAAAAGAAGTTCCTTTTATCATTTGGCGCTCCAAAGAACTGATACAGCTTCAGGGCATAAGCAATGCCGATGTCAGACAAACAGGTGAATTTTCCCATGCCAATATCTTTCACACTATTTTAGGCACATTGGGGATGCAATCTCCAATATATAACAAAGAACTGGACATCCTGCATACCAGCAAACAGCAAAAAATACCTTAGCGATAAGTATCTATTCTTTTTAACCACCCGTTAAGCCAGCGTTGTTCGTTGCGCTCGGGTCGTGATAACTGAACACGTTGCGACAATACTTGTTTTGCCGCTTTCCGAAAATCAGCAAGTACAGCACCCGTTGTATCCATAGCCAGCAATACTTGGGCTAAACCCCAACCTTTACCTTGGTAACGTTCACTCTCTTTAATGCCTTCACCCTTAAAATTCACATAATCAATCAAGGCATACCAACCGTTCGGACTTGCTGCCACACGATGAAACTGTTGTTCTATTTTTTGTTTCTCCGCATCATTTTTCCCAACCGCCAACATCTTGGGTAAAGCCTGAGATAATCTATGCATGATAAAGGATGCTTGGGTTTCTTTGGTGTTAGCTAGGAATATTCTTAACTGTTGAATTTGCGCTTGGTTTTCAGGCTTTAAGAATTCGACTTTGTTTTGCCAAGGGCATGGTAAATCAGGTTGAAGTATATTTGAAAGCGCTTTAGGTACTGCCACACCTTGTTGCTGATACCAACGCATTAAATCAGGAAAGCTTTCTTGGAATGGTGCTTGAGAGTTTTTAGGAAACCAGATGAAATGACCTATACCCAAAGATGGAAATTCTTCTCCATCATTCCAAGACACCAAACACTCAAACTTACGATTGCATTCATTTTTAAAGATTAAATCAGCAATACGGACTTGTTCAACTTTGGGTATATTTAAAACATCAGCAGCATACAGAGGAAATGAAATAAAGAAGATAATAAAAACACTTAATATTCTAATCATCTTAGCTAGCTCCTTTATTGGCTTGAGAAAAAGGAAGAAGCACGGAGCTTGCTACCTGCAAGTGAGTGCTGATGACGTATTTATCAAGCCAATAAAGGGGCTAGATATTTGATTACGCTAAAAAGACTGTTCCCACACCTTCATCGGTAAACATCTCGAGCAAGATTGCATGTGGCACTCTGCCATCAATAATATGTGCTTTAGCCACACTGTTTTCTACAGCATCTAAACAACAATTCACTTTAGGAATCATACCACCAGCAATCGTACCATCATCTATCCATGCTCTAGCTTCATCCGTGGTAAACTTGGATTTCAGATTTTTATCTACATCCAACACACCCACAACATCGGTCAACAAAATAAGTTTTGCTGCACCCAAAGCTTGGGCAATCGCACCTGCTACAAGGTCTGCATTGATATTATAGCTTTGCGCTTGATCTTTGTAGTAACCCACGGGGGCAATCACAGGCACAAACTTATCATCTTCAAGCACTTTCAGGATTTCCGTGTTGATTTTATGTACTTGCCCAACATGCCCCAAATCAATAATTTCAGGCACATCCAATTCAGGTGAGTTTTTAGTCACCTTCATTTTCCGAGCGCAAATCAAACCACCATCTTTACCCGATAGCCCTACAGCTTTACCACCTGCCCTATTGATATTGGCAACAATTTCTTTGTTCACTTTACCAGCAAGCACCATTTCCACGATGTCCATGGTTTCATCATCGGTCACCCGCATACCATCAATAAACTCAGCTTGTTTACCAATTTTCTTGAGCACATTACCAATTTGTGGCCCACCACCATGCACTACCACAGGATTGATTCCCACTTGTTTAAGCAATGTGATGTCTTTGGCAAAGCTTTCTTTCAAGCTTTCTTCTACCATGGCATTGCCACCGTATTTAATCACAATGGTCTGGTCAGCAAAGCGTTGCAAATACGGCAAAGCCTCTACCAGCATAGAAGCTCTGGAGTTCATGTGTTTCATGCCGTGCTAACTTTCCGTTTCTTTTTCTTTTCAGGCTCTACATCAAGCAACATTTGAAACAGTAGCAAAATACCAATCACTGCCACAGTCGCCCCAATCGACACCAAAATCAAAGAGCCTTCTGGGTGCTCCAATTGTTTACCCATAGGGATAAACACCAGAATACCAGGTAAAATCAATGCCAAGCGTGTCATTCTTAATTCCAAGCTAAACAAGTTTGCTGCAATGCCTGGTGTAGATAAAAGCGCATATAATGTAAGTGCAATCCAATGATTTTCACCATCAACCGATGTCATACGCTCCCAAATACCAGACTGTAAGTTAGGATCTAAGCGCATATCAAATGAGGCTGCAAAAAGTAGGATTAGAAAACCCAAAACTGACCACAACAATATGGCAATAAACCGACTTTCTCTCGCCCATTTGTTCACCCATGCAGCATTGCCAACCACATAAAAGATACCTGCAAAAAGTATGCCCCAGAAAGCATGATTATAATTCAAATCCATGATGTGTTAGTCCCTTGTTAAATATTCGTTGCACGCACCCTACAAACAAAGCTGCAATTGGACAAACTGTTATCCATTTCCATTAAAGGCGTGTGAAACCTGCTCTACCTTAAAGAATAGGTGATATTTTGTTCTGACTTGATTAGGGTGCGCGACCATTTTAAGTTTTATTGAACATATTTAGGAGTACAAGCCCATGGCATTAAACGTTTATTATGATAAAGATGCAGACTTATCCATCATCAAAGGCATGAAAGTTGCCATTATTGGTTATGGTTCTCAAGGTCATGCTCATGCAACAAACCTTAAAGATTCAGGTGTTGACGTTGTTGTTGGTCTTAGGGCTAACTCTTCATCTATAGCGAAAGCTGAAGCGCATGGCTTAAAAGTAAGTAACGTTGCAGACGCAGTTGCTTCTGCTGATGTCGTGATGATTCTAACACCTGATGAGTTCCAATCGGTATTGTATAAAGAAGAAATTGAGCCAAACATCAAACAAGGCGCAACTTTGGCATTTGCACATGGTTTTGCAATTCACTACAACCAAATTACAGCTCGTGCGGACTTAAACGTTGTCATGATTGCACCTAAAGCACCGGGTCACACCGTTCGTTCTGAATTTGAGCGTGGTGGTGGTATTCCTGACCTTATCGCAGTTCATCAAGATGCAACGGGTAATGCAAAAGACATTTGCTTGTCTTATGCATCAGCTATCGGTGGCGGTCGTACTGGTATCATCGAAACAACATTTAAAGATGAAACAGAAACTGATTTGTTCGGTGAACAAGCTGTTCTTTGTGGCGGCGCAGTTGAGTTGGTTAAAGCTGGTTTTGAAACATTGACTGAAGCGGGTTATGCACCAGAAATGGCATACTTTGAATGTTTGCATGAATTAAAATTGATTGTGGATTTGATGTATGAAGGCGGCATCGCCAACATGAACTACTCCATCTCTAACAACGCTGAATATGGCGAGTATGTCACTGGTCCTAAAGTAATTAACGAAGAATCTCGCAAAGCGATGAAAGAGTGCTTGCACAACATTCAAACGGGTGAATATGCCAAGCAATTCATCCTTGAAGGTGCAACCAACTACGCTTCAATGACTGCTGCACGTCGTAACAACGCAGCCCATCCCATCGAGCAAACTGGCGAGAAACTTCGCGCTATGATGCCTTGGATTAAGAAAATTGTGGATCAAGAGAAAAACTAAGTTTTCTTAACCATCTGAATGATTCAAGAGGCTGCCGCAAGGTGGCCTCTTTTTTATTTAACACAAAACCAACCAACTCGTCATTCCCGCGATGGCCACCCCTACTCATCATTCCCGCCATTACTACCAGCCCTAACCCGTCATTCCCGCGAAGGCGGGAATCTATAATCACTCATGGATACCCACCTTAAGGTGAATACCAAAGGCAGAAAGTGCGCCCTAGGGTGATGCGGTATGGACTAAGTGCAAAAACAGAAACACCTCTCCATTTCGACTTGCATAAAAGATCATTTTAGGTAATACTAGCATTACCTGTATTACGGAGGTAAACCATGCAAACAGCAACAAGCAAACTAACAAAAAAATACCAAGCCACGATTCCTGAGCCTGTTCGCACAGCACTACAATTGCAGGCTGGCGATGCCGTTGCCTTTGATATTCAAGGCAATTCCATCCAGCTCCGCAAAGCTCAGCCCATAGATTTGGCTTATGCGCAAAGTTTGGAAGGTACACTAACCGAATGGGCAACTGCCGAAGACGAAAAATCATACCGTGACCTATAAAGCTTTTGATGTGGTGGTTGTACCCTTTCCTTTTACGGATAGGGCAACCACGAAACGCCGCCCAGCATTGGTGCTATCCGATGCCAAAAGCTTTAATCAACCTGTGGGGCATTCTGTATTAGCCATGATTACCAGCGCATCCCATTCCGCATGGCCGCTTGATATAAACATCACCGACCTTGATGCAGCAGGGCTAACATCTGCATCTATCATTCGCATGAAATTATTCACACTAGACCATCAACTCATTATCCGAAAAGCAGGTTCACTTAGCGAAAAAGACCGTGCCGCCGTTCAACAAGTGCTCAAAAAACTATTGCATATCTAATGCCTTAAAAATATCCAAGTTCAACGACTGTATACTTCCCATCCACATGGTATGTTCAGTATGGTCTTTCAAATCATCACCCGTATTGGCATGGATAAATACAGTCAAACCCCTTCGATTCAACATCAACCACGGAATCACGCTATTAAATGTTTCAGGTGTTAATGTAATCTGGCAACTCCACATCGGATGCGGGCCTACAGGTTGTTTATGTTTATGCCCCACAGGCACGCCAAACTTTTGCCCTACTTCATCGCAAAGCTCGGAAGCCAAATCATAAGTGCTTTCATCATAATAAATATGCGCGTGATAATCTTGAATAACACTCATGTTCAACCTCACTGTTAGAAAGATACTATATTAACCGCCCTATCCTTTATCCGCAAACATCAAAGGCTTGCAAGCTGTTTGACAGCAGTAAACTTTCACCACATTATCAGCATGTGATACATAATCAGTATATTTCATCCTCTTTTTACCCAAAATACGCAACAAAGTGGATAGCTGTTCCACCTATGTATCATAAAGATGAGGACTATCATTCCTGCGAATGGGATTGTTAGGCGAAAAGGGAAATAAATGAAGTCATTGCTAAATGGAAATGTTTATAACCATAATATTGATGGTTGGTCAGTTACTTGGGAAAGTAACTTAGGGTTCAGACATTGGTGTTATCAGATGAAAGATTTAGCCTGGGAAAATCTGATGGTGGTTATGTTTAATCCTGGGAGTCTGAGTGGTGATGGCTCTAATCTAAGTAAGGATACAACGTTAAGAATATTGAGGGAGGTTTGTAAAGAAGCAAATCTCAATCCTTTTGTAATAAACCTATTCGATTATTCTTCGCCATCTCCCCAAGTGCTTTTTGACAACTGGAAAGACAGAGACCCCGAAAATTTAGTATTTAATAAGTTATCCCTCTCAGAATTTAGGTGGTTAATATATGCGTATGGCGATTACGAAAATTGGGGGCAGCAAGATGGAGAAATTAAAGAGCGGCAATATTTTGTGAAAGAAGTACTAGGCTCGATACCTGAAATTGATTTGCCAAAAAATAAGAGTGGTACACCAAAGCACCCTATTATATGGCAACGACAAAAGATAAAGGATGAAATAGCTTGTATATTGAGAAATCGCGCCTAACAAGACCATTCAACTACGGAGGTATGCCAGTTAATGGCAGCGTTACCTCAAGAAAATAACCTGCTTCATTCTTTCAATCGTGGCCTGCTCACGCTCGGTTCTATCGCCCTTGAACATCCGCTGAAAATCATCATAAATCTGTTGCAGGTTACCCACTGCCTGCTTCGGATAAGTCTCACAACCACAATCTTCAAACTTCACTTGCTCAACCTTGCTGCCCACTTGCTGATTCACCACCTTCTGGCGGTCGGCATACAATTCAGGCTCACCTTCCGCGCCCATAAATATCAATGATTCCTTTTGCCCAAGCAATACATTGGCTTGCGCCATATAATCGGCATACGGAGTGTGGAAGAAACCATTAAGCTGTTTGTCGCACTGCATGGGATTGAGCAGCCTTGCTACCGTGTTGGCAAAGGAGCGCACACCCAGTCTATCACGCAGGTGGTAAATCCGATGCAAATCAGGGCATATATCCTTCAAATCCATATACACCATACCATATTCATCCATGATATTTTTGGCTTCGGATAATGTGGTCGCGGCTTTGATACCCACTGTTTGTAATACCTGCCAGGCTGTAATCCGCCCCGCGATATGGGACACACCATGCACAAAAATCGGCACACCTTTGTCTTTGGCTTCCAGCGCCGCAATCAAGTACGCATGAGCAGCCCTGCGTTTGCCCGCGTAACATGGCAAATCCACCGCGCCTTCTGGGGCTTTGATGGTGTCAAAATGAGAAATATGCTCGCGTGCCGCTTGCACAAAACCTGCAAGTTCTTCAGAGACTTCGCCTTTCATGCGCTGAGCAATCAAAAACGCGCCTAATTGCAGTTCATCCGCTTGCGGATTCAATAGTTCAGAAAATACAAAACGCGCTTCATTCTGGTTCAAATGCTCAGAGCCGTGTTTACCTCGCGCGACACGTTTGATTAAAGATGCTACTTCCACTTCAACACTCCCTTTGTCATTCCCTCGCAGGAGGGAATCCATCAACTACAAGCTCCACAAGCACACATGGATACCCGCCTACGCGGGTATGACGAATTATGTGTGTAAACAGGTTCCCACGCCTTCCCTTTGTTAAGCTGCGCCAATATAGCTGTCCAAATAAGGGATAAAGCAAAATTCTCTTATTTTGCGCCCGCTTTGGACTGATATATTGGAAATAAGCAGCTTTTAAAGGACAATTTCTTTGATTCGAGGCATCCATACCTCTCAGGGGCAAGCCCCCGCACTTAACGTGCGTCTAAATCCGCTGTCCTACGGATTTATGCTTCGTTTCTTTGTTGGCAAAGAAATGAAGAGAAAAAACTCAACTCAAAAGCACCAGATACCCGCCTTAAGGTGAATGCCGAAGGCAGAGAGTACACCCTGGGGTGGCGCGAGTATAACGCAGTGTTACAGTGGGAATAGACATGCAACCCTATCCTTCATCCGCATATCAAAGGACTTGCATTCATCTTTCGCTATCGGGCAACGCAAAGCGAAAGCGCAGCCCTCGCTGGCAACACCTTCATCCAAAGCCAGCACATCTTCATCATTGCGCTGGCTAGGGTGACTAATGGGTTTGGCATCCAATAGTGATTTGGTGTAAGGGTGTTTAGGATGCTTAAACACATCTTCAATCGCACCTTCTTCCACCACAAAACCTGCAAACATCACCATCACCCGATTGGCAATATGTTGCACCACAGATAAGTCATGCGAAATAAACAAATAAGCCAAGCCTTTTTCTTGTTGTAGCTCTTTCAATAGGTTTAAAATTTGGGCTTGCACCGACACATCCAATGCCGATACAGGCTCATCCAATACCAAGACTTCAGGCTCCACAATCAATGCTCTAGCAATGCCAATACGTTGCCGTTGCCCACCTGAAAATTGGTGTGGATACCTATCCAAAGCTTGTTCACCCAAACCACATAACTGCAATGTTTCAGCGACTTTAAGCCTACGCTCTGCACTGCTTAAATGAGGCTGGTGAACACGTAAACCTTCTGCCACTGTATCCACGATTTTCATTTTAGGGTTAAGCGATGCAAAAGGATCCTGAAATACCATCTGCAAGTGTTTACGTTTTTTGCGTAAAGCTTTGCCCGAAAGAGTGCTCACATCTTCGCCTGCCCACATCACTTGCCCAGCATCAGCATCCAATAAACGCATAGCTAATCGTGCAGTTGTTGACTTACCACTGCCCGATTCGCCCACGATTGCCAATGTTTCACCCCTAGCCAAATCAAAGCTTAAATCATGGACGGCAACCTTTTCCGCACCACCAGCAAAAAATCCACCGCCCTTAAAGACTTTGCGAATATGCGAAACACTTAACACACTCATGATGCATCAACCCGAATACAACGCGCTTGATGTGCCCCACTATGCCAAGCATCAAGGCTAACAGGTGTTGCAGAACAAGCCTGATTGGCTTGATTACAACGCGGTGCAAAACGGCAGCCCTGCGCCCAATCCCCTGGGCTTGGCACATTGCCAGGAATCACAGCTAACTGACCATCTTTGGTATATTCAGGGCGGCATTTCATCAAGGCTTGGGTATAAGGGTGAGATGGTTTATCAAAAATATCCATCACGGATGCTTGCTCAACAATTTCACCCGCATACATCACAGCTACTTCATCCGCCATTTCAGCAACCAGCCCGAAATCATGAGTGACCAACAACATGCCCAGTCCCTTTTCGCGTTGCAGATTGCGCAACAAAGCAATAATGCGCTTTTGCACCGATACATCCAAAGCCGTGGTTGGCTCATCGGCAATGATAAATTCAGGCTCACCTGCCATTGCCATGGCAATCAAAATACGTTGACGCATACCGCCTGAAAGTGAATCAGGATATTGCTGCATAAGCTGCTCACCATCTTGTAAACCAACATCTGCCAACAAAGCCAATGCTCTTTGCACTGCTGCATCTTTATCTAGCTCGGTATGCAAATGAATCACTTCTAAAATTTGACTGCCAATAGAAAACACAGGATTTAACGCAGTCATCGGCTCTTGGAAAATCATGGAAATAACACCGCCACGGATATGGCGAAGTTCTTCATCAGATACATCAAACAGGCTTTTATCGTGCAACACAATGTCACCAGCTTCTTTGTTTACACCTTGAAACTCACCCAGTCGCAGCAGGCTTTGCGCCGTTAAACTCTTACCGCAACCCGACTCCCCCACCAAAGCCAAAACTTTGCCTGCTTCTAGTGTCAAAGATACATTGGAAACAGCTAAAATATGCTGCCCAGATACAGGAATAGATAAGGATAGGTTACGAATCTCTAGCATTAAGTTGCTGTCGTTTTTCCTTGAGTACCAACTTCAGAGACTTGCTCAACTTGCGCAGCCAAATCAGCTTGTTTGGCTGCTTCTTTTTTCTTTTGCATACGCATATTGATAAGATTTACACCTGCCAAAATAAAACCAAGCACAATAAATGCACCTGGTGGCAAAATAAAGACCAATACATCAGGGTAATCTGCGCCAAACACATCAAAGCCAAACCATTGACCCTGCCCGAGCAATTCACGAACGCTACCCAAAAGCAATAAAGCAAACGTAAAACCTAAACCCATGCCCAAAGCATCAACCAATGAATCTGACACGCTATTTTTACTGGCAAAAGCTTCCGCTCTGCCCAAAATTGCACAGTTCACCACAATCAAGGGAATAAATAGCCCTAAAATTAAATACATCTCATGCATCCAAGCATTCATCACCAATTCAACCACTGTCACCAAAGATGCAATAATGACAATATAAGCAGGAATACGCACTTCACTTGGAATAAAATCTCGAACCAATGATACAATTAAATTAGAACCAATCAGCACCAACAATGTTGCCAAACCCATCCAAAAACCATTCTCAGCCGAAGTCGTTACCCCAAGCAAGGGGCACATACCCAATAACTGCGCAAAAATGGCATTATTATACCAAAAACCATCCTGAAATATCTCTTGTTTGCTTATCTCTGTACTGGATGATGATGTATTCACGATGAACCTCCAGTTTTTTGCTCTACCAACTGTTTATCTTCTTTTTTCTTTTGGTTGGCTTTGTATGCTTTGTAAAAACCTCGACGACTTTTTTTGTACATGGTTAATCCGTTGTGCACAGCTTTAACCACAGCACGAGGGCTAATGGTTGCCCCTGTAAACTGGTCAAAATCACCACCATCTTTTTTCACTTTCCATTTAGCATTATCCAATGTCTTGCTGACAAAACTTTTTAGCCATGCTGTGTTTTTGGTAATACCATCACCCAAACCAGGTGTTTCTTTATGGTCGGTAATACGAATCGCTACAATTTCACCCGCAACACGAATGCCCATCAAAATACGAATCGTGCCTGAATAACCATCGGGAGCAATTTGTTCCCACGCATATCCAATCACACGACCACGTTTATCACGCGCAGGAAAGACCTGAAGCTGTTTAGTATCTGACAGCTGATATACAAATGCATCGTGCAATGGGTCGTTCTCATGCTCAGGCAAGACTTGTACCAAACCTTTATGCAATGCTTCCCGTTGTGCTGCTGCAATGGGTTCTTGCGTGATTTGGTCTGCGACTGCCAGTAATGATGCCGCAATCAGCCCGACCATAAATAATGCTAGCACCATGCGTTGCTGTGTTTTATCCAATTTTATCATGATTTCTCACCGCGTTGATGACCATACACGCGAGGTCTAACGTAATAATCAATCAATGGCGTGGCACAGTTCATAAGAACCACGGCAAACATCGCACCTTCAGGGTAGTTACCAAACGTACGAATCACCCATGTAAGCAAACCGCAGCCCACACCAAATACAATTTTACCTATGCCCGAAGATGGTGAAGATACGGGGTCTGTTGCCATGAAAAATGCACACAAAATCAAACCACCAGCTAACAAGTGAAACAATGGCGGCGCATAAATATCAGGGTTAATCAGATTAAAAATACTTGCAAACACAGCCACTGTTAACAAATAAGATACAGGAATATGCCAAGAAATGGTGTGTCTTGCCATCAGCCAAATACCACCCATCAACAACGCCAAAGCACTACCCTCACCCAAACTACCTGCTTCCCTACCAATAAAAGCATTGAGTGTGGAATACTGATAGTTCGCTAAAGCTTCACCCACAGTAACACCTTGGGTAAGCTCTGTTTTCACATGCCCTAATGGTGTTGCCATGGTGATGGCATCCCATGTTTGTTTAACCGCATCAGGCCCTAAAAAGAAAAAGGATAGGCTGTCGCTAAAGTTATACATATCAAGGACTGCACCCATATGCATGGGTATCAACCATGAAGTCATATACAGAGGAAATGAAATTAACAATACCACTCGCGCAACCAATGCAGGGTTAAATAAATTATAACCCAAACCACCATACAATTGTTTACCCAGAAGGATGGCAAACACAGAAGCAAACACAGCAATCCACCATGGCACTGCCGCAGGCAATACCAATGCGATGAATAAACCTGTTAATGCTGCAGAACCATCCCATAGCCTTGCTGTATCCCGCTTCATCATACGCAGTACTACATATTCAGTGAGTAGGCTGATGCCAATACAAGTGGTCAGTAAAAACACTGCCAGC
>JALWRX010000005.1 GCA_027080505.1 Ghiorsea sp. | reverse complement strand
CAGTCACGGGCACAGTAGATGTAAATACTGTTGGAACATACACGCTTTCCTATGATGTGACCGATACCGCAGGCAATGCGGCAGCAACGGTGACCCGTACAGTCAATGTCACGGATCAGACTCCACCCGTCATTACACTCAACGGTGCCAGCACAATCACTGTAGCCCAAGGTTCAACATTCACTGACCCTGGTGTCACGGTAACAGACAATGTGGATACGGGGCTCACTGCCACAGTCACGGGCACAGTAGATGTAAATACTGTTGGAACATACACGCTTTCCTATGATGTCACTGACGCGGCAGGCAATGCGGCAACAACAGTAACCCGTACAGTCAACGTGACAGATCAGACAGCACCAGTTATTACACTCAATGGTGCTAGCACAATAACTGTAGCCCAGGGATCAACCTTTACTGACCCTGGTATCACAATAACAGATAATGTGGATACAGGGCTCACTGCCACAGTCACGGGCACAGTAGACGTAAATACTGTTGGAACATACACGCTTTCCTATGATGTGACCGATGCCGCGGGCAATGCTGCTACAACAATAACCCGCACCATTATTGTTACCGCTGCTACAGCTACTGGTGGTGGCTCTACTGGTGATACAACAACTGACCCATATTCAGGGAATAGTGGAGTCTTACCATCCTGTACATCCCCCATTCAAACATCAGCACAAGGCTTTGGCTTAATACCCATGCTAATGACCCTTCTTGCTGGTCTGGGGCTAGTTCGTCGTCGCAAAGATAACTAAACCAACTAGTATTTGGATATAGGAAGGTTAAAAGAAAAAGGGGAGCTTAGGCTCCTCTTTTTATTTAATAAGTTACCCTTAAGTACTATAAATCTTTCTGCTTATACAACCTTCTTTAGTCTTCTTTAAGAAATGAGTCTAAATATTGAGCATACCCTTCTTTCTCTAAATTTTCTACTGGGATAAAACGCAATGCTGCAGAGTTAATACAATAACGTAAACCCGTGGTCTCTTGAGGACCATCATTAAACACATGTCCTAAATGTGAGGTTTTACTACGAACTTCCGTACGCGTAGAAAACAAACGTTTATCAACTTTTTCGATGATATTCTCTTTCACCAATGGGCGATCAAAGCTTGGCCAGCCTGTACCTGAATCATATTTATGTAAGGAGCTAAACAGCGGCTCACCCGAGACAATATCCACATAAATGCCAGCTTCTTTATGATTCCAATACGCATTGTTAAATGGTGGTTCAGTGCCCTCTTGCTGAGTTACTTCGTATTGCAATGGTGTAAGTTTATCTTTTAAGTCTGCCATTTTTTTATGTTCTCCTCGGTCTTTTCCCCAGACTTTATCCAAATACTGGTCACGACCTGAACCTTTACGGTAATACCAGTAACGTAATGGGTTCTTCTTGTAGTAATCTTGATGATATTCTTCTGCCCTATAAAAGGTTTGTGCTGGTTTAATAGGTGTGACAATAGGTTTAGAAAACACCCCACTTGCTTCCAATTTAGCTTTAGATGCTTCGGCAAGTTTACGTTGTGTTTCATTCAAGTAAAAAATACCTGTTGTGTAAGCATATCCCCTATCCACAAACTGACCACCTGCATCCGTAGGGTCAATTTGGTGCCAAAACACATCCAAAAGCTTTTCATAACTAACTTGTGCAGGGTTATAAGTAATTTCAATCGCTTCCAAATGCCCACCTGACATGTAGTTTTGATAGGTTGGGTTCTTGGTTTTGCCTGTGGTATAGCCTGAAACCACAGTTTTCACGCCATCAAGTTGCTCAAAAGGTTTTTCCATACACCAAAAACAACCACCAGCGAATATCGCCTTTTCAGTGTTCGCCATTGCAGTCATCATCTTATCTTTTGCCATCTCATCCTTGGCAATAGTCAATGCAGGTAATGTAAGCAACATAAGTGCAGCACTTATGAAGACAATGGTATAGTTTCGGATTTTATTCATACTATTCACCTTCCTTATTTAAAGATGCAAACAGTATAATACATAAATATCACAAAATTATCACTCAAACATATGTTTAATGGGCTGGGCGACCGTTTGGGGAAACTTGATTTTTACCTTCTGCTACACCGACAGCATCTACGGCATTCTTCTCATAAGGTTTTTCTACGTGAGGTTTATCGACTTTGACAGGTTCTACCCCATCATCACAGGCTGCAAGAAGCAGTAAACAAGGAAGCAGATACTTTATCATGGCCAGTACGTGACCTTGGCCGTGCATGTTTCAGAAATTTCAACACGTGAAACTTTAAGCCGCTCATTTTCCAAACGTTTGACCATTTCTTTATAAAGCTCGGCTGCAACATTCTCACTGGTTGGGTTAATTACATCAAAGGGGGCTACATCATTTAAGTTATAGTGATCCCAAGGCTCTAAAGCAGCTTTAAGCTCCGTTTTCATAATTTTGTAATCTATACCCATACCAAGCTTATCAAGCTCGCTACATTCGACGTACAAACGTACATGCCAGTTATGCCCATGCAAACGCGCGCAATCTCCAGCATAACCACGCAATTGGTGGGCTGCAGAGAAATGGGTTTCAATCATCAATTCATAACGTGGCATGATGTTTACGCCTTCACCTTGGGAAGAAGCATAGCCGCTGCAACATTGCGCCCTTCCCCAACCAAAATATTAAATGTACGTGCTGCAGATAGTGAATCCATACACTCAAAACCCACATGTAAATCAGCCAAGTAATCCATCACATCATGACTTGGAAATGCTGTTCGCCTACCTGTGCCAATCACCAAAACCTCTGGGGTATGAGTTTCAAGCCATTGCAAATCTGCAATTGTTAATGTTGAAATATCTTGTTTTAACCAAGGAGTAAACACTTCTCCTTGGTGAAAATAAAAGCTATCCTCAATTTTATCATGACCCAATTGAAAGAATGAATCCCCATAAGCATGAAATACACGCTGTCCACTTTCGAGCTCTGGGGTAATATCCCCTTGCATGGCTGTACCTAACATAAATTAAGGGCGGTTTTCCAATTCTTTAAGTTCTTCTTCAGACATTTCAAACTTACCTTCAAGCGATAACATAATCGGCGAAGCAATAAATATGGATGAATAAGTACCCACAGCAATACCAACCAATAAGGCAAAGGCAAAGTTATGAATCACTTCACCGCCAAAGAAATATAGGGAAAACACAACCAATAAAGTGGTCAATGAAGTCATTAACGTACGTGTGAGTGTTTGGTTAATCGATTGATTGCAAACCTCAACCTCATCCAAAGGGTTCTTTTTCTTTTTATTGGTTTCAAAGTTTTCTCGAATACGGTCAAATACCACAATAGTATCATTCAATGAATAACCAAGCACTGTGAGTAATGCTGCAACCACAGATAATGAAAACTCTAATTGTAATGCTGAGAATACACCCACTACAATAATAATATCATGCAATAATGCAGCATCTGCACCCAAAGCAAAACGTAGTTTAAAGCGAACCATCACATAAATTAAAATACCAATAAGTGTATAAAACACAGCCATCATACCCGCTGTTTTCAACTCTTCACCCACTTGTGGCCCCACAAATTCAACGCGGCGCATTTCAACTTGGTCTGCACCAAATTTATCGGTTAATGCATCTAAAATTGCAGTGCTGATAGCAGAGGCTTCCACACCCTCTTGATTTTGCACACGAATCAAGATTTCTTCAGGTGAACCAAACTCTTGAATCACAGCTTTTCCATAACCTGCAGGTACTAGAGCTTGGCGAATATCAGCAGCCTTTACCTGTTGATGAAAGCGTACTTCAACAAGTGTACCACCTGTGAAATCAATGCCCAAGTTCAAACCTTTGAACATGATAAGCATTAAAGAAGCAAGCAAAACAACTGCGGAAAGTGCCAGCGCAATTTTGCGTTTTCCTAGAAAGTCTATGTTAATATCGGGACGAATCAGTTGCATCATAAACTCCTAAATGCTCAATGTTTCAATTTTTTTCTTGTTGCGATATGCCAAATAAGTAATCGCACGCGTCACCACAATCGCTGTAAACATCGAAGCTAAAATACCAACGCTAAGTGTTACCGCAAAGCCCTTGATTGGCCCTGAACCAAACTGGAACAATACAATGGCAGCAATCAGTGTAGTAATATTGGCATCCATAATGGTTGAAAATGCTTTATCATAACCACTATCAATGGCAGCAAGTGGCGTTTTTCCATTATGAATTTCTTCTCGTATCCGCTCAAATATCAACACATTGGCATCCACCGCCATACCAATAGTTAATACGATACCAGCAATACCAGGCAAGGTTAATGTTGCACCAATCATACTCATGGCTGCAGCAATCAATAAAATATTAAATGCCAAAGCAATATTAGCAAAAAGACCAAACAAACGGTAATAAACCAACATGAAAAGCAACACGGCAATAAAACCATAAAGAATAGAGTTTAACCCTTGGTCAATAGAATCTTGCCCTAGGCTTGGGCCAATCGAACGTTCTTCTACAACCTTAATAGGTGCAGGTAGTGCACCTGCACGCAACACAATGGCGAGGTTACGTGCTTCTTCAGTCGTAAATGAGCCTGTGATTTGTGCTGTACCACCTGAAATACGCTCTTGAATCACTGGCGCTGATTGCACCACACCTTCAAGTAAAATCGCAAAACGTTTTTTTACATTTTCTTTGGTTAAACGATCGAATTTACGAGCACCTTGATTGTTAAACTTTAAAGAAACCGCAGGCTGATTACTTTGCGAATCAATAGTAATACGCGCCATAGCTACATCCTTACCTGATAGTTCAGTACGTTTCTTCAAAAGAATAGGACGACCATCCGCAAAGTATGCAATCATATCACCGGGAGGAACCCGACCAGCCATAGCTGCATCTAAATCACCCTTTTCATCCACCAATTTAAAATCAAGCTGCGCTGTTTGCCCAATAATAAGCTTAGCATGTGCTGAGTCTTCATACCCTGGAATCTGCACCAAAACGCGTCTATCACCTTGACGCATAATCACAGGCTCTGTTGTACCCAAGGCATCTACACGGCGACGAATCACTTCAATGGTTTGTTCAATAGCGTATGACTTGATTTCTTTGGCTTCACTTTCTGAAATTGTGAATACAAAGGTTTGATCATCGGTTTGTTTCATTTCATAACCAACCAATAATTTGTGCAGCAACTTTTTAGCTTTGGCAACATCTGCCGCTTTTTTAATGACAACACTGACTTGTGTTGCATTGCTATCTAATTTTTTATAGCGGATTTTTTCTTCACGCAGTGAGCGTCGAATCATATTGATATTGTCAGAGACTTGCTGTGAAATCACTTTCTCAATATCAACATCAACAACAAGGTGAATACCACCTTTTAAATCAAGCCCAAGGTTTAATGGTTGGCTAAAAGGTGCTGGCCACCAACTGGGTACTGTTATTACATTCGGGGCTGTGCCCATCACAGCACCAATCAGCACTGTTATAATCAACCAAAATTTCCAAGGTGCATATTTTTGCATGAGCTTGTCCTTAACCTTTTATAGAAAATTATTTCTCTTTTTTATCTTTCTTTGCTTGTTTTTTAGAGCTTTCTTGTAAACCAACAATCGTATCTTGCTTGGTTTTAATAATCACACCATCAGCAATCTCAATCATGGCTACACCATCTTTAACATTGGTAATACGACCATAAATACCACCACCAGTAATCACTTTGTCACCTTTTTTAAGACCTTTAATGAGCTCAGCATGTTCTTTCATGCGTTTTTGCTGTGGACGAATCAAAAGCACCCAAAAAATGACCATAATAAGAATCAATGGAATCAATGAGGTAAAACCTCCCCCAGCAGGTGCTGCTTCAGCATAAGCTAAATTTGCAGGTAAAAGGGCAACCGAAAGTGCCACCACTGCTTTTGAAATCATATTTTGTAATATTGATGTGTTCATTTTCATTCCTTTCTTCGTTAAGATATTGTTCTAACTTACTGATTGCGATAAGTTTTTAAAAACTCATCACGAAACTCTGTCCAACGTCCTTCTTCTAACGCATTTCTCGCCCTTTGCATCAAATCACAATAATAATGAAGATTATGCAAGGTATTCAAGCGCGAACTTAAAAGCTCTTTCGCCATGAAGAGGTGGCGAAGATACGCTCTGGAAAAATTTTTGCATGTATAACATGTGCAACTGTCCATAATTGGCGCATCATCGGTCTGATGTTTAAGATTTTTGATGTTGATTTTACCATGGTCGGTAAACAATGTGCCATTGCGCGCATTGCGGCTAGGCATCACGCAATCAAACATATCAATGCCCCTATCAATGCCTTCAATTAAATCATCAGGTGTGCCTACACCCATCACATAATGTGGTTTATCTTTGGGCAAATATGGAGCAAGCGCATCCATCATTGCCATCATCTCTTCCTTAGGTTCGCCCACGGACAGACCGCCAATGGCAATGCCTTCAAAATCGATTTCAGCAATGGCTGCAAGGCTTTCTTTGCGCAAATCGGGGTACATGCCACCTTGCACAATACCAAATAAAGCTTGGCTATCATTTACAGGCAAATGCTCGCGGCAATCTTTTGCCCAACGCATAGACATTTCCATGGATTCGCGTGCTTCATCATAAGTGGCTGGATATGGCGTGCATTCATCAAATGCCATCACAATATCGCTGCCCAGTTTGCGTTGAATGTCCATGCTTTCTTTGGGGCCTAAAAACCATCTGGAACCATCAATATGCGATTGAAAGCGAACGCCTTCAGGCTCGATTTTACGCAAATCACCTAAAGACCACACTTGAAAACCACCTGAATCTGTGAGAATTGGCCTATCCCACGCCATAAACTTATGCAGACCACCCATCTTTTCTACAATATCAGCACCAGGGCGCAGCATCAGGTGATAAGTGTTACCCAAAATAATCTCAGCACCAATATCATCGGTTAAATCAGCGGGTGTTAAGCTTTTAACTGTAGCCTGTGTGCCTACAGGCATAAAAACAGGTGTCTGCACTTTGCCATGCGACAGAGTCAACTCACCGCGACGCGCAAAACCTTGCCCATCTTTAGCGATAACCTTAAATGAAAGTGCAGACACCTATATCAACTATGAAACAAGTAGTGCGTTGATTTTACGCACAAACCCAGCGGGGTCTTCAGGCAATGCGCCTTCAGCAAGCACAGCTTGATCAAACAAAATATCCGAATAATCGGCAATTTTGTCTTTAGAACGCATTTTCGCCAAACGCTTGACCAAGTCATGCTCAGGATTGATTTCAAGAATAGGTTTTACTGCAGGCACATCTTGCCCTGCTTGTTTCAAAATACGCTCCATATTACCTGAAATATCAAACTCATCGGCAACCAAACAAGCTGGCGAAGCCGTTAAACGGTCAGTCGTGCGCACATCTTTGACTTTATCGCCCAAAGCTTCTTTCAGCTTTTTCACTGCGGGTTCCGCAGATTTAACAGCTTCTTCATGCGCTTTTTTCTCTTCTTCCGCATCTTCGCCAATGCCCGACAAGTCTAACTCACCTTTAGCGATAGATTTCAATGCCTTGCCATCAAATTTATCCAAGTGACCAACAAGCCATTCATCAATGCGGTCAGCCAACAATAAAACTTCAATGCCTTTTTTGCGGAATATTTCCAAATGTGGGCTGTTTTTTGCAGCAGCTAGGCTTTCTGCTGTAATATAATAAATTTCTTCCTGCCCTTCTTTCATGCGCTCAATGTATTGCGCAAGGGTTACAGTTTTTTCATCACTTTCAGTGCTAGCGAAACGCAACAATGATGCGATGGTTTCTTTATTTTTCTCATCTTCAATCACACCTTCTTTTAAGCAGTTACCAAACTCTGCATAAAACTCGGCATACTTATCTTCTTCTTTGCTTGCCAAATCTTTAAGCCAAGAGAGTACACGTTTGGTCGCACCTTTTTTCATTGCTGTCATGGCTGGGCTATGTTGCAAAATTTCACGCGACACATTCAATGGCAAGTCCGAAGAATCCATCACACCACGCACAAAGCGCAAATAACGTGGCATTAAATCTTCTGTAGCTTCCATGATAAACACACGTTTTACATAAAGCTTCACACCATGTTTGGCTTCAGCTTGCCATAAATCAAACGGTGCACGTTTGGGAATATAAAAGAGCAAAGTATATTCATATTGCCCTTCAAGACGTTGGTGCATATGCGCCAGAGGGTCTTCAAAGTCATGGGCAACATGTTTATAAAAATTATTATAATCTTCTTCTTTCAGCTCAGATTTAGGTTGTGCCCACAATGCAGAAGCTTGGTTTACGGTTTCAATTTCAGGCTCTTTACCTTCTTCTGCGGGTTTATACATACGGATGGGAAAAGGCACATGATCTGCATATTTGTTGATAACAGAACGCAGTTTCCAATCATTTAAAAATTCCTCAGCATCATCACGCAAGTGCAATACAATTTCAGTGCCCCGCTTCTCTTTGTTCACGGTTTCAATAGTGAACTCACCATCACCTGCTGATTCCCAACGTACACCATGTTCAGGGCTTGTACCTGCACGGCGTGTGGTTAAAGTCACTTTATCTGCGACAAGAAATGATGAATAAAAACCGACCCCAAATTGACCAATCAAATGGGCATCTTTTTCTTGGTCACCTGAGAGCTGGCTAAAAAACTCCTTGGTACCAGAGCGAGCAATCGTACCAATATTTTCAATGACTTCTTCATGATTCATACCAATACCATTGTCACGAATGGTGATAGTCTTGGCATCTTTATCAAATTCAACAAACACATGTAAATCTGAATCACCTTCAAACAAGGCATCATCAGTCGTTGCTTCAAAACGAAGTTTATCCGCAGCATCCGATGCATTGGAGATTAACTCACGCAAAAAGATTTCTTTATTAGAATAAAGGGAGTGAATCATCAAATCCAAAAGTTGTTTCACTTCTGTTTGGAAATTCATAGTTTCTTTCGACATGCTTACCTCTATGTGTTTAATATGATATAAACGAAATATGTAAGGTCTAGATAGTGTTGCAAAAAAGCTTTTTCAAGCCCTAAAATAAAGTTTTTTAGTGCCTAACCCACCACACAATCATCCAGCCAACAGCAAGTGAGCAAATCCCCATAAACCTTAATGATGAAACAGGCATTTGAGGTATTCTTCTAAGCATATTAATCATGGTGTGTGGAAAGAGTGCATAAAGCGCCCCTTCCAATACCAAGACCAACCCTAAAGCTGCCCATAAATCATTCATGTGATTTTCTTATTTTGATTTTTCGAAAAATCTAAAAAACTCAGAGTTTGGCGATAAAACCACACGACTTTGTCTAGCCATAGACTTCCTGTAAGCTTCTAGAGAACGCGTAAACGCATAAAACTTAGGGTCTTTTTCATAAGTTGATGCATAAATTTTGGTTGCTTTCGCATCCGCATTACCTTTAATGATTTCAGATTGTTTGTATGCATCAGCCAATAAGAACTTACTTTGCTTATCTGCAGTTGCACGAATCTCTTTGGCGGCTTCTTCACCTTCAGAACGGTATTGCTTGGCAATACGCTGACGCTCAGCTTTCATCCTACGGAATACAGAATCTGAGTTTTCAGCAGGTAAATCAGCACGTTTGATGCGTACATCCACCACTTTCACACCAAGATTAGCCACCTCTTTATCTGCCAAGTCTCGAATGGACAACATTAAAGCTGAACGCATATCGCCATCTTCACCACCAGTGACAATCTCATGTAATGTGTGTTTACCTAACACCTCACGAACCTTAGCACCTACAACATCTTGCATACGTGATTCCACACGATCCCGTGTTTTTGCAACTTGATACACTTTAAGTGGGTCTATAATTTTCCAACGTGTAAAGCTATCGACAAGAATTTTTTTCTTATCTTTGGTAATGACTTCATTGGGAAGGTCATCACTGGCGAGTAAACGTTTATCAAAAACAACAACATTTTGCCAAGGAAGCTTCCACTTTAAACCTGGTTCAGCAATAGGTGCTCCAGCAATATCACCAAATTGCATTACTAATACTTGATCACGTTGATCGACAATAAATGCACTGCGGCTAACAATAATAAAAACTGCAGCAATCATAATACCTATCATTAATTGTTTAGGGCTCATTATTTCACCTCCACTTTGCCAGTGCTATTCAGAGGCAAGTATGGCAACACCTTACCAGCAATTTTAGAGTCAATAATCACTTTATCTGCACCCGCCAAGACTTCTTCCATGGTTTCTAAATACAAACGTTTGCGTGTAACTTCAGGTGCTTTCTTATAAGCTTGTAGTAAACTATTAAAACGGTCTGCTTCACCAATTGCACGGTCTTCAACTTCTTTAGCGTATGCTTCAGCTTCAAGAATTTTCTTCTTAGCTTCGCCTCGCGCATTCGGAATAATGCTGTTAGCATAAGCTTCTGCTTCATTCTTAGCTCGTTCTTTATCTTCTCGCGCACTTGCCACATCTTTAAACTCTTTGCTAACGCGTTCTGGTGGCTGCACATCTTTAAGTGTTACCGTAGTAATACGTATGCCTGCATTGTATTTATCAAGAATTTCTTGGATGCCATCACGTGTTCTGGCTTCAACTTCCGCTTTTTTATCGGTCATCACGTCATCAATCAATGTACTGCCAATCACCGCACGAATTGAGCTTTCTGCCGCATCCCTAACCGTTTGCACAGCCTGACTTGCATCGATCTCAAACAAGTACTTTCCAATATCTGAAATCCTGTATTGTACAACAAAAGAAATATCAACGATGTTTTCATCTTTAGTCAACATCAAGGATTCTTGATTCATTTTACGTATGCGCCCATCGGCAAAGGTGCGAAAACCTATGGTCAAACGTTGCACTGATAATGTTGGAATCTTTTCAACAGTTTCAATGGGATAAGGTAAATGCCAATTCAAACCAGGGCTACGTGTGTCTTGGTGTTGCCCAAACCTAAGCACAACAGCTTCTTCATCTGCTGCGACAATATAAAAACCTGATGCAAGCCATGCCACAAAGGCCACACCAATCAATGTTATAAGCATACCTTTGCTTACCTCTGGAGAACCTCCGTTGTTTCCACCTTTGCCACCGCCAAAAAAACCACCAAAACGGTCATTTAAATCTTTTAAAACCTTGTCCAAATCAGGAGGTGTTTCTTTCTTTCCTCCACCTGATGAACCATTGGGTTTATTTCCCCACGGGTTATTGTCTTGATTTTGATTCCAAGGCATACATATTCTCCTTCACACTATAAGCGCAACAATACCTTGCGCAGTGTAGCTTGCTCGGCTGCGATTGCATCAACCTATTTTTATTTTTGTGCAGATTCAGGCAAAGAGACTAGCCACTTGCTAAGTTCTGTGATTTGTTCTGGCGTTAAAGGACCACCATTTTTTTGGGAAAACCCTGGCATTTGCGGTTTACCCACGCCGTTACTAATGATTGTTCTTAAAGCAGATAAAGATGCATACCCTCTTAACTTTGGGGCATACCCACCTTCAGCATCAACACCATGACACATAGCACAACCTACTTCATAAAGTTTGCTAGGTTCTTTAACGCCTACAAGTGGCTTAAAATGACAAGATGCGCACTTTCCATCAAAAATACCTTTAATTTTCCTATTCAAACTCAAGTGAGGGTTTTCAACCACATTAAATATTAACAAGGCAGATGCCTCATTTCCCAATGAGTCTTTCACGGAAATCGTCTTTCTTATATTGGATTGTTTCGCAATTGTATCCACTGTTACCTGCAACTGTGTAAAGTCATGTGGCATAATCACAAAACTCTCGGGTTTAGCTGCTGTACAACCACATGAAGTCTGTATATCCACCAGCTCAATAGGCTTGGAATGATTATTGCGAATCAAAAATGTCGCAATAGCAGGCTCCCCCTCTTTAATATCACCAAGTTGATATACTTCAGGTTGGATATGTAATAAGGGTAGCGGCTTGTTGGCTTGCACTTGGGTCGGCACTTTTTGCTCAGCACACGCAAGCAAAACACAGGCAACAACACATAAAGCAGCTAAGATTTTAGCCATGGTTTCAGCACCTCAGGTATGGCTAAATCCCCTGTTTGCATGGCTAACAAATCGGGAACCTCATACATCAATATTTCTTGTGTTGCAGCCAAAACATCTGCATGACCTGTATTCACAGCAAGAAACAAAGGGGCTAACCAAGCATCCAACTCCAACATACCCTGCCTTCGCAAACGATATTGCAATTGACGCATAAGCTGTTCTTTATCTTCTGCGCTTTGTTCTTGTTTATTCTTCATCCAAAGTATCTGTTTGGCTCTTGCCATGCATTGCTTTGACCATATACGCTTGTACTTGTCCATCAATACCTTTGATACTAGCAGGTGCCAACCTATCACATTCCACCTTAGACTGCACACCTACCATCGTTGCTTTACTCGCCACCACTTCACCAGCCCTTGCCATGCCCGTTAATCGTGAAGCTATATTCACTGCATTACCAATACATGTATATTGCATGGTTTGACTTGAACCAATTGAACCCACAACCACTTCCCCACTATTGATACCAATACCAACAGGGATTTCAGCTTGTCTTTTTAAGGCTCGCTCTTTATTCCATGAACGTAACATAGCCTGAATCTCTAAAGCACATGCAACTGCCGCATCTTCTTGCCTTTTCATAGGTATAGGAGCACCAAATAAAATCATGACTTCATCACCAATAAACTTATCAATGGTACCACCATATTTAAAAACAATATTGACTACGCGTTCAAAATATTGGTTTAACATATTTACCACAACCGCAGGTGAAACTTTTTGGCTCATAGGTGTAAAGCCACGAATATCTGCAAACATAATCGTCACCTGCCTAAGCTCACCTGCTTTACCAATTTTCAATTGCCCTGAAACCAGTTGTTTCACGACACTGGGTGATAACAAACGCTCAAACTGAGCCTGCGTTTTAGCCTCTCGCTCAATTTTTTGTGACAAACCTGCATTCACCACAGCCATTGCAACATAAGTTACAATACCACCCAAAAGTTGCAGGTCTTTTTTAACGAAAGCACCCTGACCCTTACGTAAATCAAGCTGTACCGCACCAATCACTTTATCATTATGAATAATTGGTGAACACATGACCGATTGAATTCCCATCAAAACTAAAGAGGATGATTGTGCCAATTCCCCAACATGAGAGTCATCTGATAACAAGACTGCAGATTTAGTAGATTTCACCTCATTAAGTACAGTCTGTGAGACCGATACTTGTCCTTCGCTATCATCTAATGTTTTGATAGCTCTTGGTTCAAACTCACCTTGAGCATTAAGCAATAGAACCACACATCGATCTGCCACAAACATACGAACCAGTTGTTCCGTAATGGTATTCAATAATTTACGAATATCTCGCTCTGTACCAATACTTTGCAATAACTCCTGCCCCATGCGTAACTTTTCATAGTCCACACGCAATATTGAGGCATCATGCACTTCACTTTCAGGAAGAAAACGCCCCACTTCAGCAACATTAACACGTTCTGCATATTGTGTTTGTTGTGGATCAAATTGCTCAAATTTAACCAAACTGCTCACATCATCAAATTCAGACTCTTTAAATGTGACAAGTACTGCACCAACACGAATTTCATCACCATTTTTAAATTCATGCTCTTGGATGCGCAATTCATGAAAATAAGAGCCATTAGAGCTTCCTAAATCTTCATAAATAAAGGTTCCATCTACTTCACGAATAATAGCATGGTATTTGGACACTACATTACAAGTAAGGCGAATCGTATTGCTTGGGTGTCTGCCAATCGTTACAGATCCTTGCAAAGGGATTTCGCGTTCATGACCATTTTCTTGAACAATTAATATTGCCATAGGGCATAGCATAGACGTTCAAAAGCTTCTTGCACAATAATTTTTCACTAAAAAGCTATTCATGAGCTACAGATAAGTAACGACTATGTATGAATCAGCACTTTCTTAACTATGAGATGACAAAAATGTTTTTGCAGTTTACGCTTCAACACACAACTAAATAACTTACAAAGGGAAAAATACGATGACTGAGGCAGCCAACCAACCCAGTAGGGAACAATTGCGAGCACATCGTCAAATTTTTTGGGATGCGTGGCAAAAAGCACAGGCTGACTTACCTCTCAACGCCTTGGAAGTTCGCATTGCTAGAGTGATTGCAATGCACCCAGAATACCATCACTTTTTTGATGATATGGACACCTTCCTTGAAAGAGACTTTCAAGTCGATGATGGTATGAACCCTTATCTTCATTTATCCCTTCATCTGGCAATTGAAGAACAACTGGCAACCAAACATCCACCAGAAGCAGCCAAACTCATGGAGCACTATATGGTAAATTTAAAAAAAGAACGCCATGAAACACTACATGTTATTTTAGAAGTATTAGCAGAAACGGTTTACCAATCACAACGCACTGGACAAGAGCCAAACCCCGAAGCTTATGCAGGTCAGCTTCGTGTGTTGATGCAACAGTAATGCGTTATTTATTCCTCACATTACTCGGCTTCTTTGGCCCAGCTTTATTGATGCTTTTATTGCGCCTTACATGGTTTTATGTGCGTACACAATGGCTAAAAAAGCTTTCAATACAACAAAACGAACCTGAGATTATCGATGTTACACCCATTCATAAAAAACGCATCGGCAAACCTTTCATTTTTCTTTGGCTATTGGTTAGTATCCTTTGTACTGCCTTTTTAATTTGGCAAATGGATGACACCCCTGCCCCAGAACAAACTTATATTCCAGCGCATATTGACGCTGAAGGAAACTTTGTGCCTGCACAAGTACTCAAAGAAAAGACCAAATGAAATTAGGCTTTGAATATTTGCGTTTTTTCTTGGTCAGAATTGTCTTTTTCTTGCACAATGCTTGTGCCACATTTGGGGCACTCATAAACATCAGCTTCTTCAGCTTCAAACTTTTCATTACAACGTGGGCAACTGACTTTAACTTCGCTCATTTTCTCTCCTTCTCTTTAGGGAAATACCTGCCTCAACCCGTTCATACTTTCAAACAACCATGATTGAAGACCAAAACATGACAAATTGCAAGCCTACATCTGTGACTTACGCCGCATTTTCTCAAATTCCTGCTTCCAAACTTTATACAAGCTTAAACAAACAAAGTGTTCTCATCACATCCAACCAACGTTTATCAAGATTTCGTTTACAGGAATTTGAAAAGCAACAACTTAAGCTTGGCAAAACAGCGTGGGAAACGCCACAAGTCTTGCCTTGGACAACATGGTTACGCCAGCAATGGTCTAACACCAATATTGGTTTATGGCTAAACAAACAACAAGAAACTTTATTATGGCAAACATGCATCACTCAAGACCAAGAGGTACATGTACTCAATCCTAAAGCATTAAGTAAACAGGCTATGGATGCCAGACAAATATTGGCAGACTTTCAGATTGACCCAAGCTGCTTGCAACATGCTGGGGAAGAACATTTTGCTTTATGGCGTTGGCAGCAAAGTATTCAAGAAAAAACAGAACACTACCTTTCCTTCCAAATTCTCGAAGTATTGCAACAAGTACAGGTCGCATGTTCACAAACCCATATTGTATTGGATGGTTTTGATAGTTTCACGCCTGCCCAAAAGGGCTACCTTGAACATTTGCAACAGCAAGGTTGCAGTATTTATACCGTTATCAATGACCAACCCAAAGCAGCTATCGAACTGTTTAAATATCAAGATGAAGAAACTGAAATCAGGCAAGTTTGCCAACAAATTAGAAAGCATATCAAGCAATACCCTAAGCATACTATTGCTGTACTAGTGCCCAACTTAGAGTGCACTGCTCCCACTATTCGTCAAATATTTTCCGAAGAACTTGCTCCTACCTTAAGCTTATCAAGCAACACCGATGAACAAGGCGCATACTTCAATATATCTCTAGGCTCACCACTCGCCAATCAACCACTTATTCAAACGGCACTGCATGTATTGCGTTTAACCCAGCAATATAACCTAGACTATCAATTGATTAATCAGCTTTTGCTTAACCCTTATATGCAAGGTTACCATGAAGAAGCAATACAACGTGCAGCTTTGGATGCCTCATTACGTCATCACAACCAATATCATCTAAATATCAAACAGTTGCTTAACGTGTGCCAAGAAAGTGATGGTGACCTTAGTCAATTTATACACATGCTTGAAGTCATCTTACAGCAACAACAAACATTAAAAGATGTACCTCATAAACAACTTTTATCCCAATGGCTTAGCTTAAGCGAGCCATTCTTGGATAGTATATTCTGGAATACGCAAAGCTTTGCGTTGCCTTATGAAGCTGCACAGCATGAGAATTGGAAAGCCTTAATCAATACATTGCCTGCTTTGGATGATTTTTGTGGTTTCATCACATGGTCAGAAGCATTATCGCATATCCAAGAACATGCATTTGAACATGTTTTTCGCCCAGCACCAGGGTTGGCAAACATTCAAGTCATGGGTTTACTTGAAGCTGCCAACTTATCCTTTGACCACGCTTTTGTTATCGGCATGGATGATGTGACATGGCCACCCGCAGCCAAACCACATCCACTGATTCCTTTTGATATACAAGTGCAATACCAAACACCACATGCCAATAGCGAGCGTGAATGGTTATATGCACAAAGTGTGTGGCAACATATTCAACATATCGCACCCACATTATCTGTCAGTTATGCTTGCCTCAAAGGCGGGCAAGAAGTCCAAGCTTCTCCATTTGTTAAACATGCCAGTGAACAAACAGAATTAAGTCATACTTCAAGTCGTTATGCATTACATTTACAACAGCATACAGCTACTACGACTACCATAGCAGATAGCAGATTGCCTGTAACAACAAATGAAAACATTCACGGTGGCACAAGTCTTATCAAAGCACAATCGGCATGCCCATTCCAAGCTTTTGCCCGCTATCGATTGCGTTTACGTGGTTTGGAAACACCAACATTGGGTTTAACTCCTGCCGAACAAGGTACCTTATTACACGCTGCTTTAGAGCACTTCTGGAAGCATGCCAAAAACTCAACAAACTTACTTCAATTCATCAATGAAGGTTCTTTAGAGCAACATGTACAACAAGCCGCAACCCATGCTTGGTCAGCGATTAAAAGGGTGATTTCACAAGACACAAAAGACTTGGAAACTCAGCGTTTACAGCAGCTTATACAACAGTGGCTACACTTTGAAAGTACACGAGAGCCTTTTACTGTCACAGGTTTTGAATTTAAGCAGACTGTAACATTAGGTACATCCTCCACCTTGGTCTTACACACCAAAATCGATAGAAGCGACAAAACCGCCAGTGGTCATCACATTATTATCGACTATAAAACAGGCTTAGTTTCAGCAAACAAAGCCATGGGTGACCGACCAGAAGAACCACAACTACCTATTTATTATATGGCTTCTCAAGCAACAAATAATCAAGTAGACGTTTTAGCTTTTGCGCAAGTGCGGAATGGTGAAGTAAAGTTTGAAGGTTTCAGCCAAGAGTCTGACATATTACCCAAGCTTAAAGCCTACAAACCACGCAAAAATCAACCCGAAGGTTGGGATACCCTCACCCAACATTGGCAAGACACTTTAAATAATCTTGCAGATGAGTTTATGGCTGGCACAGCAGATGTTAGCCCAAAAAATGCGCAAGCTTGTACCTATTGTGATTTTGAAGGTTTGTGTAGAATTAATCGTTAAGGTTATCTTTCATAACCTGAGCAAGCTTAGATGACCCTTGTTTCTTCAACGCTTGAATAACATGAATCCTATCTTCTTTAGAGCGGTTTTGTCCCAGCTTAAATTTACATTGTATATCTGTTATCTGAACTTCAATCCCTACGATAGCTTGTAGCAAAGAACCATTATATTCAGGTTCCCATGGTTTATCTTGTTGGCTCTCATAAACGACAGTCAACTTATTTACCATATCTTTCAACAAAGTTTCATCTGAAATAATGTGTGCTGTTCCATAAACATGTGCGGCTTGATAATTCCACGTTGGGACACCTGATGTCTTGTACCAAGTAGGTGAAATATAGTCGTGGGCACCTTCAAAAGTAATCAATACCTCTTGTCTTTCAATATCTCCCCATTGGGTATTTGGCTTCGCTACATGACAAAGAAGTCTTGTATTATCTTCATTAAACAAAAATGGTAAGTGTGAAGATGTAATTCTGCCATTGTTTATTGAAACGAGCTGACCGAAAGCATTTGCTCGAATAAAAGCTAATACTTTATCTTCATCATCTATTCGAAACGCCTTTGGTATATACATCAAAGTTTATAGGTGACAAATATGGTCGCGGTCAGGGCCTGTTGAAAGCATAGTGATTGGGCATTCACAGACTTCTTCAATACGGTGAAGCAATGCTTTTGCGGCACTAGGAAGCTGGGAAATATCCTTCAAACCAAAGGTGTTTTCAGACCATCCAGCCAATGTTTCATAAACTGGCGTGCATTCTTCTAAGGCTGTGGCACATGCTGGAATGGATTGTAGGCGTTCACCATTGCGTTCATAACCCACGCAAAGCTTCACTTCTTCCAAACCATCTAATACATCTAATTTGGTGATAGCTAAACCAGTCACACCATTGATACGCACAGCATGTTGCACCACAACGGCATCAAACCAGCCTGTGCGGCGTGGGCGACCTGTGGTTGCGCCAAACTCTTGGCCTTTTTCTGCCATGTGCTTGCCTGCATTTTTTTCATCACACATGCCATCAGCATTGTATAACTCTGTTGGGAATGGCCCTGCACCAACACGTGTGGTGTATGCCTTACAAATACCAAGCACTTCATGCACTTCTTTAGGGCCAACACCAAGCCCTGCAAGAGCTGCACCTGAAACAGTGTTGGATGATGTTACAAACGGATAAGTACCGTGGTCTACATCCAACATCGAGCCTTGCGCACCTTCATAAAGAATGTTTTTACCAGCTTTGATATTTTCATGCAAAATCAACGGCACATCAGCAGCCAAGGGCAGTAAACGCTTACGTGCCAAATCCAATGCTTCAACCACATCTTCTTTTTTAACAGCTTCTGCGCCCAAAAACTCTACCAACATAAAGTTAACGTATTTAAGGTTTTCATCAATGCGAGCATCTAAATCGTCTGATGTTAGGTCAACTAGACGAATACCACGACGTGCTGTTTTATCTTCATAACATGGGCCAATGCCACGACCTGTTGTACCAATCTTGCCTTTACCTTTAGCCGCTTCACGCGCTGCATCCAAAGCACGGTGATAAGGCAAAATAAGCTGACAGCGGTCAGAGATGCGCAAGCGGTCATTCACAGGGATATTCGCTTCAAGCAACATATCTAATTCTTCGACCAAACGAAATGGGTCAACCACGGTGCCATTGCCAATCAAGCTCAAGATATTCTCATGCAGAATACCTGATGGGATATGATTCAAAACAGTCTTTTGGTCACCAATCACCAAGGTATGCCCAGCATTAGGGCCACCTTGGAAACGGGCTACCACATCCATTTTAGGCGCAAGCAGGTCAACAATCTTACCCTTGCCTTCATCGCCCCATTGAATCCCAATCGCTACTGTGTTTGTCATGTCTTATCCCTATGTATTACTTAAAACTCATTACTAAAATTTATACTATCAATCAGCGTATGATGTGTTGTCCAACCACGCCCAAAGGTCAAACGAAAATCCTGTCGCAGGCATATCCCTGCCGTGGGCTGCCATCATTTGATCATATCTACCACCATGCAATAAAGCATGGGATGAATTGTTGGCAAAACCTGTAAACACCATGCCACTATGGTACAAGAAACGCGGTGTTACCGCTGCATCAATCACCACACACACTTTACCCGAAAGCTTATCATTCACGGTATCAACCAAGCTTAACAACTCATCAGCCGCAATCGTAAATGTTTCATTGATTTGCGTTTTTTGCGCCCGCAACCAATCGGCATCGCCCTGCCCTGCTGCCAAAGCCAACAAAGCGTCTTTCACCACATCAGATAACGGTTCTGTTTCTAAATAATTCGTCATATCTTCAGGGGAATGCCGTGCAAGCAATTCAACCCAAGTTTCCAAAGATGTATCACTTTCTTCAACCAAGGCTTGAATCAATCCCATGTGCCCTACTTGCAAAATTGCACCATCAAAACCTGCCGCTTCCATAGAAAGAGCAGCCAAATGCATCACTTCCACATCACCATCCACACCTGCAAGACCCAAACATTCCACACCTGTTTGCCATTGCTGGCGTGAACCTGTACGCACATCAGGTCGCGCCAACATCACAGGCCCTGTATAATGAAGTTTTAGCAAAGGTTCATGGCTTAAGCGGGTTGCTACAATACGTGCAATCTGTGGGGTCATATCAGGGCGAATCGCCAATAAACCTGCATCAGCAGGGTCTGAAAAGACCACCGTTTGGTCAGCCAAAAAACGACCAGCACCAGAGCTTAACGCTTCTGGGCGTTCAACCAAGGGTGGAATCACTTCAGAGAAACCTGCGGCAGTATAAATTTCAAACAAACGAAATTGCAGCCGACGAAGTGCCATCGCACGTCCGCCAAAAGCATCCTCAAGCCCAAGGATAGGTTTTAATACACTCACAATGCCTCCAAGGCAACATAACGCACCGTGGTTATGTTTTCTAAAGCTTCTAATTTTTCAATCACTTCGGGTGCAGGTTCGGAATCAATCGATACCAATGCCAATGCCCCATCCATGTCTTCACGGCGACCCAAGCGGAAATCACCAATATTAATATTTGCCGCAGCCAATATCGAGCCAATATCTGCAATCACACCGGGTTTGTCTTTATTTTCAATAAACAACAACCTGCCCTGCGGTGTCATTTCTAGCTCACATTTATCAATGCTCACCAAACGTGGGTTGGTGCCATCAAACACTGTACCTGAAACACAACGGTAACCTTCATCACCATACACTTCCAAACGCATCAAGCTGGAAAAATGGTCAGATGTTTCACTAGCCACTTCCTCAAGCTCAATACCACGCTCTTTAACCAGCATTTGCACGTTCACCGCATTCACTTCATCCATGCTATGCGATAACAAACCTTGTAAAATCGTATTCAAAATGGGTGGACGATTCAATTTGCTCACTTTACCTTCAAAGCGAATAACAATTTTATCATAACCTGGGCGCATCACCTGCCCCATAAATTGACCCAAAGCACCTGCAAGCCCCATAAATGGTGCCAAAGCTTTGGCTTCTTCTTCGGACAATGATGGTACATTCACTGCATTGTTAATACTGCCCGTCAGCAAATAATCTGACATTTGCTCAGCCACTTGCACAGCCACATTCTCTTGGGCTTCATCACTACATGCGCCGATATGTGGTGTAAATGTCACATTATCCAGTTCAAACAAACGGTTTTCTTTGGCAGGTTCTTCTTCAAAAACATCCAAAGCAGCAGCACGTAAATACTTAGATTTACAGACTTTATACAATGCCTTTTCATCAACAATGCCACCCCGTGCGCAGTTGACCAAAATCGAACCTTTTTTCATTTTTTTCAAAATTTCCGCATTGATTAAATGGCGTGTAGCATCAATCAAAGGCACATGAATCGTCAACACATCAACCAAAGCTGCAAGCTCTGCCACGCTTGCCACCTTGGTCACTCCCATTGCAGCAGCGCGTTCATCAGAAATAAAGGGGTCGTAAACATAAACTGACATGTGCAAACCTTTGAGGCGGTCACACACAATCGCACCAATATTACCCGCGCCAATCACGCCAGCTTTTTTGCCTGTAAGCTCCATGCCCATAAACTTGGACTTTTCCCATTTGCCAGCCCGCGTGGAAGCTGTGGCTTGTGGAATTTGACGCGCAGCAGCAACAATATGCGCAATAGCCAACTCTGCAGTCGTAATGGTATTACCAAAAGGTGTGTTCATCACCACAATGCCACGGCGTGAGCAAGTTTGCACATCGATATTATCAACACCAATACCTGCCCTACCAATCACTTTAACTTGTTTTGCAGCGGCTAATAACTCGCCTTTTAGTGTGGTCGATGAGCGCACAGCAATGCCATCATAATTTCCTGCAATTTTAATTTGTTCTTCAACGGATAAACCTGGCTTATAATCGACTTCAATGCCATGGGATTGAAAAACCGAAATGGCACGTTCACTCATGGCATCAGCAATCCAAACTTTAGGACAAGATGGTTTCATCAATGATACTCCGTTAGCCATAGGTGTGGTATATGCAACCTCATCAGTTTGAGAAAATCAGCAACGGATTGCGGCGAAAGCCTATAAGCTTAGGCTCATAGGTCAAACGAAATAAATGCTTTGCGTATAAAAACAGCTTTAAATTATGATGCTTGGCGTTTGGCAAATGCCTGCATATATGCCACCAAGGCATCCACTCCTTCTTCTGGCATAGCATTATAAATACTTGCACGCATCCCTCCCACAGAACGATGTCCTTTAAGCGTAATCAAACCTTGCTCTGCTGCACCTTCAAGAAAAGCTGCATCCAAATCAGCATCTGCCAACGTAAATGGTACATTCATCCAAGAGCGAGCATTCTTCGCCACTGGGCTGCCGTAGAAATCGCTATTATCAATCACTCCGTACAGCTTCTCAGCTTTGCGTTTATTCACTTTCGCCATGGCTTCCAAGCCGCCTTGCTCTTTAATCCATTCAAAGACCAAACCCGCCATATACCAGCTGTAAGTCGGTGGTGTGTTATACATAGAATCATTATCAGCATGCACTTTATAATTAAACATGGTTGGTGTGTTATCCGCTGCTTTGCCAAGCAAATCATCACGGATAATCACAATGCATAAACCCGCAGGGCCAATGTTTTTCTGCGCACCAGCATAAATCATGGCGAATTTAGATACATCAACAGGACGGGAAAGAATGGTGGACGACATATCCGCAATCAAAGGCACATCACCTGTATCAGGAATATAATCAAACTCCACACCACCAATGGTTTCATTGGGTGTGTAATGCACATAGGCGGCATCAGGATTAAGCTTTAATTCTTCTTGTGTTGGAACAGTTGTAAAACCATTATCAGAAGTATCGGCTGCAATATTCACATCGCAATAACGTTTGGCTTCAGCAATCGCTTTTTTTGACCACATGCCTGTATTGATATAATCCGCACTTGTTTTGTCACCCAATAGGTTCAGAGGAATCATAGCAAATTGCGAAGACGCACCACCTTGCAGGAAAAGCACCTTATAATTGTCTGGGATAGCCATCACATCACGCAAGTCTTGCTCTGCTTTACCCGCAATCGACATATATTCTTTACCACGGTGGCTCATTTCCATCACCGACATACCAGAGCCGTTCCAGTCCAACATTTCTTGTTGCGCCCGTTGGATAACTGCAGTTGGCAACATCGCAGGCCCTGCGCTGAAATTAAACATTCTTGTCATGGTATTGAATCCTTTTATGTCAAATTAAAGCGAGAAGATAGCTAGAGTTTGTAGGTTTCTCAATGCGCAAAAGTGAAGCCTCACATAAAAGCTTAAGGTAACACGATAAGTTTGTAATCGGGCGTGGGGTTGAGTGGACATGAATACACATATTCACCTGCTTTAAGCTTAATGCTATAATCCTTATAACCACCCGTTTCGATGCCACCACCTGACGTAGAGGGTAGCGTCAACCTAGCCAAACCAGTGCCGCGCAACCAAAAGCCCAACACATAAGGCACATCCTTGTTGATAACATGAAAGGTATATTCCCCAGCTTTGAGCTTAAGCACCTTAGCTTTTGCCAAGCGTTCATCCTCTGTTTTATGATTCAAGCTTTCGCAAGCGGTATAGGAATGAGCTTTATAATGTTGGTCGCCATATTCGGACTCAATAAATTGGCATGCTGTTTGGGTAAGTGTGATGGTTTCTGCTGCCCATAATTGGGCTGGCACTAAAAAGAATGTAATCATAAATAATCTAAACATCTGAACTCCTTTGGTGTTCAGTCGCTCTTCAAGTGCTACTCTTACAAAACATGGTACTTGCACAATGATTTATCAGTACAGTAAATAAAAAGCGCACTTCATTCACCACAGAGAACACGTGTAAACCATTGTGCCCCCTTGCTAATGCGCAGTTGTACCTGATGGCATAGGCGGTATTGCTAATGTTTTAATTTCACCAAATTGCGCTTCATATTTAGCTACATTTTCAAGCAAAGCATTGGCGATGCGCTTGGCATGACCAGGTGAAACAATCACCCTGCTGTTGACCACGCCTGCAGGCGGTGTGCCTAAGATAAAATCCAATACAAACTCTTCTTGGGTATGTGCGACCAACATTTGATTGGCATACTTACCACTTTGCACCTCTTGAGGCATACTGATTTGCATTTCTTGGGGTTTGTTTTCTTCGCTCATTGTAATTCATCCTTGGCTTGTTGATAGATTTCTTCAAGTTCTTCGATATTGAAGTTTTTTAATGTTGAATCTTTTGTTTCGGCAATAGCTTCCATGCCTCGAAACCGCTTATCAAACTTACGATTGGTGCGCATCAAGGCCTGCTCAGGGTCAACGCCTAATTTACGCGCATAATTAACCAGTGAAAACAATACATCACCAAACTCATCTTCAATCTTGCGCTTAGCTGCTTCGCTACCATCAGATGTATTCACTTCATGTGCCAGCTCAGCAATTTCTTCACTAATTTTATCGGTCACACCACCCAAGTCAGACCAATCAAAACCAACTCTTGCAGCGCGCTGCTGCTGTTTGACAGCATAACTGAGTGCTGGAAGCGGCGGAATGCCATCCATCAGGCTTTTTCGCTCTGTATTTTTGGCATCTTTAAGCTGTTCCCACTGTTCATTGATGTCATCGGGATTAGCATCGGCAAACACATGGGGGTGACGGTAAATCATCTTTTCAATCAATGTATCAAACACATCCGCCAAATCAAATTTGCCACGCTCTTTGGCAATCACGGCATAAAAGGCAATTTGTATCAAAATGTCGCCCAATTCACCTTTTAAATCATTCCATTCATCGGTTTCAATAGCTTTTTCAACCGCTTCTAAGACTTCATGCGTTTCTTCCAGTGTATATTTACGCAAGGATTGCAGGGTTTGTTTTTTATCCCAGTCGCATTCCACCCGCAAAATATTCATCAGGCTATCTAACCTATCAAAAGGGTTACTATGTTGGCGAACTCTATGCGGCATTATCACCTTCTCTATAATACATATTCGGATTAATATGAAAAATACATTGCCAAGCACTGTCCGTTTTCTCCAAGCAAACAACACCTGCATTTTGAAAACGAATAGGTTGCCTATCAACACCACCACAAAGCAATAAAGATGCAAGTTTAGGTAAGTGCGGCAGATGTCCAACAATTAACACATCATCATGCATCACATTTAATTTTGCAGCCCACACTTGCGGGTCAGCATTGGGTGATAAGTCATCAACTTGCATCACTTCACCTTTCAAATGCCAAGCTTCGGCAAACATTTCAGCCGTTTGTTTGGCTCTTAACTTACCACTATGAAAGACAAATTTCGGTTGAGGCTGCACAAATAAGCTTAAAAAGCCCGCAGTACGCACAATATCTTCACATCCTTGGGTAGATACAGCGCGTTTGGGGTCTTGCGCTTCATCCAAGGCTAAGGCGTGTTGAACAAGATAGATTCGCATGTAAGGTTCTCCCAAATTACAAATAACACAATGCGGACGATACAGAGGAACAACCATGGTTCAATTAAAAACTACAGAAGAAATCGAAGCTATGCGTCCTGCATGCCAAGTCGCTGCCAATACTTTGGTGATGATAGAAGAATATATTAAACCCGGTATCACCACTGAAAAAATCAATGAAATTGTCCATGAATATACACTTGAGCATGGTGGTATCCCTGCCCCACTCAACTATCGTGGTTTTCCAAAATCTGTATGCACATCGGTCAATCATGTGGTTTGCCATGGTATTCCCGATAAGAAAAAGCTTAAAGATGGCGACATCATCAATGTGGATGTCACCACCATTATTGATGGTTGGCATGGTGATACCAGCAAAACTTTTTATGTGGGTAAACCCAAGGTTCGTGCCCAAAAGCTGACAGAAGTTGCCCGTGAAGCCTTACAAATCGGCATTGATGTGGTCAAACCAGGTGCAACTTTGGGTGATATAGGCTATGCTATTCAAAGCTTTGTTGAAAAGAACAGGTTTAGTGTGGTGCGTGAATATTGTGGGCATGGTATTGGTCGTGTTTTCCATGAAGAACCACAAGTTGTTCACTTTGGTAAACAGGGTGAAGGCATGGAAATCAAAGAAGGTATGGTTTTTACCATTGAGCCCATGGTGAATGCTGGTAAACACGCTGTAAAAGTGCTCAACGATGGGTGGACTGTGGTGACACGAGACAGAGGTTTATCCGCACAATTTGAACACACTATTGCTGTTCGTAAAGACGGAGCAGAAATTTTAACATTACCAACAATCAAGGGGTAAATAAAATGAAAAATGTATGGATGCTTATCACAGTTGTCGCTTTAACTTTATCACCCATCTGGGCACATGCAGGCTCTAATATAAAAAGACCTTCTTTATCTGAAAAAGAAGTATCCATTTTACATTTAAACCTGATTCGCAACCACTTTGATGCCGCAGCACATAAGCGTTCCTTCTTTTCATCTAGCTCTGAATTAAATGATACATTATTACAAGATATTAGCTTATTCCTTAAGCAATATAACCACTTACCCATTGCTGCTGATGCTTTATTTCTCAAAGGTCGTATCTTATTAAACCAAGGTGAAGAAGAAAAAGCTGCAGTTGCATGGCTACAAGTTTTATACGAATACCCTCACTCCGAAACCGCGATTGGTGCCAAACAACGCTTGCTTATTTTAATCGAAAAAGACTGGGATGATTACGCAAAAGAAATCACAGCTATCATCAACCATAAAGTCAAAGGTAAAAAAGCAGCCCGCTTATTAAGCCTTATCAAGCAGCTTTATAAAATTGATGATAAAGATGTAAATAAAGCTTTGGCTGATTTGCAAATCCAATTCCTTTCTCGTTTTCCCAACTATCCTTATGTTGATGAAGTACAAATATTATACGCACATAATATTGCAACCACATCAGCCAAAAGTGGGGTATTTGCTTTTGAAAAGCTACTTACTTTATACCCCAACAGCGCATATCGTGCTGAAGCCTTGTTAGCCACTGCAGACCTGCAACAAAAATCACTGAAACAATATGATAAAGCAGTCGCGAATTATAAAAAACTTATTCGTGAATATCCACGTCATACATTGGTGAAACGCGCATACAAAAACCTTGCTTTGATTCAAGAAAAACACCAAAAAGATTATAAAGGTGCAGTGCAAAGCCTGAATAAAATTGTCCAACTTTTCCCTAAAGATGAAATGTCACTTTGGGCACTACAAACAGCAGCACACCTACAAGAAGGAAAACTTAAAGACCCGCTTGCTGCGGTACAAAGCCTAAGAAAACTGGCAAAAATGTTCCCTACACATGAAAAAGATGCAGTTGAAGCTTTAAAAGATGCAGCAAAAATTGCACGTAAGAAGCTGAAAGACAACGACTTATATACACAAATTCTACAACAAGTGGTCAAAGACTTCAGTAAAACTGAAGCCGCACCACGTGCATTGTTTGATTTAGCAGACTTTACTGAAAAGAAAATGAATAACCCTAAAGCTGCACAAGATTATTATTTGCAATTAATACGCCAGTATCCAACCCATAAACTTGCTGAAAAAGCACGTAAACGATTGTATTAACTGGGAATGCCAAAACAATTAAACATCACCGCTGATGCAAACATTTGGGGTGTTGAGGGTGCTTTTTCACATCTTAGTGATATAAAAGTAAACCTTAACACCTTGGCGTTACCTAAAATAAACCCACAACAACTTCAACATACCGATGTATTATTAACGCGCTCTGGTATTCAAATTGATGAAGCCTTATTGCATGGTTCTGCTGTGCGTTTTGTAGGCACGGCAACCATTGGTGATGACCATGTGGATAAACTCTATTTACAATCCCAGGCCATCACCTTTGCCTCAGCAGCAGGCAGCTCTACCCAATCGGTAGTGGAATATATGTTGGCTGTGTTTTTTACTTTAGAAAATATGGGCAAGCTATCGTTTTCAAATGATAAACTGGGTATTATTGGTGTGGGTCGCATTGGTAGCCTGCTAGATAAAGCATGTGGCAAATTGGGTTTGCAAACATTACTCAATGACCCGCCTAGAGGTTTAAACACAAGCCTTGATGATGTATTGGAAACCGCTGATATTTTAACCCTGCACACCCCACTTACCCATGACGGTGAGTTTGCCACCCATCATTTGCTTGATGCGGAAAAGCTAAGCCAATTTAAGGGAAGAGGTGTTATCAATGCAGGGCGTGGTGCGTGTATCGATAACCAAGCATTGCTGGATTGGTTGAATCAGGATGTTGAACATTTTGCCGTATTGGATTGTTGGGAAGATGAACCCAATATCCATTTAGACCTTTTAAAGCACCCCCAAGTCTTGATTGCTACACCACATATCGCAGGGCATTCTTTGGATGGAAAAGCTGCCAATACTTATTTTGTTTACAAAGACTTATGCGCCTTTCTTCAAATATCACCTAGTTGGGATATGCAAGCAGCATTACCTGATATTGAAACGGGCGCACTCTCATCAAACATGAGCAAGTCCGAGCTGGCATTAACGATGTACCCCATAACCAATGATAGCCAAGCCATGAAACATGCAGGTAAAACAGATAACTTTAAGGCATGGTTTTCAAGTTATCGTAAAAACTACCCAGTGCGCCGTGCATGGGATAAAGTATTGGCAGCACACAACCTAGATAAGGATATATTCTTTTGAGTATGTTGATTGAAAATGAAGCAGCAATGATTGCTTTAGCCAAGCAGCTGGTGGAAGATGTTCAGGCTGGCGATTGTTTTGCGTTGCATGGCGATTTGGGCGCTGGCAAAAGCTTTTTAGCTAGAGCTATGATGCGTGCTTTGGGTGTCACCGATGAAGCCTTGCCCAGCCCTACTTTTGCAATTATTCAGGAATATGATGCGAATACAGAATTAAAAGTCGCACATATGGATTGGTATCGCTTGGAAGACAGCTTTGAGGTAGCAAACCTTGGTGTAGATGAGTTTTTTAGCCCCCCTTGGTTGACCTTGATTGAATGGAGTGAACGCGCACCTAAATTATTGCCCCAAAGCACCACGCACATCTATATTGAGCTGGATGATACGGATATAAATACAAGACACGTAAGGATAGAAAAACCATGAAAATGTACGGCATACCCAATTGTAACACTATCAAAAAAGCCAAAGATGCTTTGACCGCCAAAGGTTTAGACTTTGAGTTTCACAACTACAAAAAAGACGGCATTGATGCTGTCACGCTTGAATCGTGGTGTAACCAAGTCGGTTGGAAAACCTTATTAAATCAACGTGGTACAACGTGGCGAAAGCTAAGTGCTGACGACAAAGAAGGAATCAATCAAGACAAAGCCATTGCGTTGATGTGCACCTATCCATCCATGATTAAACGCCCTGTATTGGTGGTTGATGATAAAGTCATCGTTGGTTTTGATGAAGCGGTGTATGCTGAACTATGACTGAACATCGCCCAGAAAAACTTATGCTGCAAGGTCCTGTGGGAAACATTGAAGCTTTATACCACCAAGGTGAAGCAGATAAACCCGCCATTGTGGTTTGTCATCCCCACCCTGTGTATGGCGGCACCATGCGAAATAAAGTGGTGTATTGGATGGGAAGAGCATTTGAAGAACTGGGTTATTCGGTGCTTAGGTTTAACTTTCGTGGTGTAGAGAAAAGCGAAGGGCAATGGGATGAAGGCGTGGGCGAAGTCGATGATGTGACCACCATGATTGATTGGCTTGAGCAAAAGAATCCAAACAGCCCACTGTATTTAGCAGGTTTCTCTTTTGGTACCTATGCAGGGCTTAAAGCTGCAAGAAAAGACCATAGAATCCAACGTATGCTCGCCGTTGCCCCTGCGGTCAACTTATGGTCATTCGACTTTATGCTAGGCGAAACCCGCCCTGTCACCATCATTCAAGGCACAGCAGATGAAATCGTGCCTTTTGAACAATCCAAAACCTTTGCCCAAAAGCTCAAAGCATCAGGCACGCCTGTGCAATGGTTTGAAGTCCAAGGTGCTGGTCACTTCTTTCCACAGCATTTGGAGAAACTGCAAGAGCTTTGTAAAAATATTGAGCCATGAAAGCATATCTAGAAGCAAGCGAATATATTGATTGGCAAACGCCTAATATATTAAATAAAGCACATGAACTTGCCCAAGGTTTGTCTAACCTTAAAGAGATAGCCAGAGCCTGCTTTGAATTTGTGCGTGATGACATTAAACATAGCTGGGACTACCAATTAAACCCTGTAACCTGTAAAGCTTCAGATGTTTTAAAGCATAAAACAGGCTACTGCTTT
>JALWRX010000004.1 GCA_027080505.1 Ghiorsea sp. | reverse complement strand
TGATGAGCCAATGGCGTTGTAAATTACGCAAAAAAATACTGGATTGGTTGCGCCCTGGTGAAACAGAGGAAGAGTTGTTAAATATTGTGCAACGTGCTGAATTTATTCGTTCAGACGAGCAAAGGCGTATGCTGATTCAAGCCGTAGAGTTTCATGATACACGGGTGCGAGAAATCATGACACCGCGCTCACATCTGCATACCATAGACCTATCCATTTCAGCTGCAGATTTAGAAGAAGAAATCATGAATGCCAAAGTTACACGGTTACCCGTGACGGATGGTGATTTGGATAAGGTTGCTGGTGTTGTTTACCTTTGGGATTTGTTTGCAGCACGTATTAAGAATCAACCCATTGTTTTGTCGGATATGTTGCGTCCATGCCCTAAAATATCAGAGTTGCAACGGGTTGCTGGTTTATTGTCAGAAATGCGTGAAGGCAGCCATATTGCTATTGTACAAGATGAGTTTGGTGGCACGGCAGGTTTGGTGACGCTCTCTGATTTATTGGAAGAAATTGTTGGCTCCATTGATGAAGATACCCAAGAAGATGATGCAGGTATTACACGGCTTGAGAATGGTGATATTGAAGTATTAGCGCGTGTGCATATTGAAGAGCTTGCCCAAGCTTTGAACATGGACTTTGCTGAGGGTGATTATGATACTGTGGCGGGGTTAATTACCAGTGAACTTGGGCGCATCCCCGTAAGTCGAGAGCATGTGAAGATTGCAGGGCTGAATATGGTGATTGTTGAGGCAGATCCAAGGCGAGTGATACGGGTTCGTATTCGTCCGCAAACGCAAGACTGATGTATGATTTATTTATTTTCTGCCGCATTAAACATTTGCATAAAGAGGTTATATAACTAAAAAATGAATAATAAAATTGCGGTATTAGCCTCAGGTAAAGGAAGTAATTTAAAGGCAATCTTAGAAGCTATTGAGCGCGGTGATTGTTGTGCAAAAGTTGAAGTGGTGATTTGTAATAAAGCGGACGCTGGTGCCTTACACATTGCTAAAAAGGCAGGAGTGCCCCATGTTTATTTTATCAATCCGAAAGATTATGCAGACCGTGAAGCATTTGATGCAGCGTGTAGCCAAGTCATCCAAGATGCTGATTGTAAGCTGATTGTACTGGCTGGTTATATGCGTATTTTATCCGAAAGTTTTATTCAGACTTTTCCACAACAAATTATTAATATTCATCCTTCCTTGCTCCCGTCCTTCATTGGGGCGGATGCTGTAGGTGATGCTTTGCGTTATGGGGTAAAGGTTTCAGGCTGTACGGTGCATATTGTCACAAAAGAACTAGACAGCGGCCCTATACTTGCTCAATCTTGTGTGCCTGTGTTCACTGAAGATGATGATGCTTCACTGCATGCTCGGATTCAAGAAAAAGAATATGAGATTTATCCTGATGTGATTGATAAGCTTATAAAAGGTAGTTGAGGGAGTGGAAATGTTAAAATATGTATTAGGTTTGTTGTTACTATTGCCACATTTAGCGATGGCTGGAGAGGCTCGCAATGTCAATTTTGCAGCATTTCAGAAAGTGGATAAAGATTTTGAGTTTGAAGCAGTTGTAGAAGGTAAATTTAGTGATTTTATTGCGGCAATGCGTGGTTCACAAATTCTTGCCTTAGCGCACACAGCAGGTGCTATTGATGGGGATGTGATTACTTTGCAGACCAGTGTGTTGCGTGACGAGTCAGGTAACCTTGGTGATTTTGGTATTGATTGCCAATTAAGCTTTAAGGATGAAAGTGTAGGCACTGACCCGTCATATTTATTGGGTGGTTTGTGCAAAATTATTCAAGTAGGGCGTGGTAAGAATGTTCGTGAAACGTTATTGATTCCACATACCAATATCCCAGATACTTCACAAGGTTTTGATGGTTGGTTTATGTTGGATGAAGATGAAAAAACAGGTATTGCTTTTTATGCTAATGTGAGTGTTGAACACTAAAGCTGTACCACAATATGAGTTTGAGTTTTGAATCAAAGGTCTAAGCTGAAACTTAGACCTTTTTTATTGTTTATTTACCAATACAAAATTCAGAAAAGACTTTGTCGAGAATAAATTCCACATCACCAATACCAAGGATTTCACCAAGTGTAGACCAAGCCCTGCGCCATTCCATAGCTGTTAAGTCAATCATTTCTTCTCGTCCAAGCATATCTAAACCTGCTTGAATATGTGCTAGAGATGCTTCAAGAGCTGCCCTATGTCGTGATGAGGTTACCAAGGCAGCCTCATCGCTTAGGTCAACGTCTCCAAGTTGTTTTGCCATGGTCTCAACCAGTGTTTCTAAACCTTGGTTTTGTTTGATAGAGATAGGTAAAAAGCCATCAGCATCAAAAGATATGTTCTTATCAATCTTGTTCATAATTTTCAGGTGGATATGAAGGTTTTCAAAATGTGTTTCAGGTTTCCATGTTTCAGGGCGTGATGCATCAGCAATAAAAATAACCAAGTCTGCCGTTTCTGCAGTTTGTTTGGCGCGTTTCACCCCTTCTTGTTCAACAACATCATCAGTATGACGTAAACCTGCAGTATCGGTAAGGCGGATAGGGATGCCATTGACTTCAAAATCAACTTCAAGGGTGTCACGTGTGGTGCCTGCAATATCCGTGACAATAGCTCGGTCACGTCCTGACAATGCATTTAATAAACTGGATTTACCCACATTGGGTTCACCAATAATGGCTACAGTTGCCCCTTCAAATAATCTCTCACCAAGCTTGCTATTGAGTTGCTGCTGAATAGGTGCAATGAGTTCATGCTCAACACGTTGGCGAAGCTGCCCATAAAAGAGTTCGGGCACTTCATCCTCAGGGAAATCTAAACAGGCTTCTACATGCGCCACTACAGATGTTAAATCATCCATATATTGGGATATACGACGACCAAATGTACCATCCAATTGTTTTTGCGCTTGTTTGGCAGCTCTTAGGGTCGCTGCATCAATACATGCCACCACAGCTTCAGCTTGGGATAAATCAATCTTGCCATGTTCCACTGCACGGCGGGTAAACTCACCAGGCTCTGCGGCACGACAGCCAAGCTCTAATGTACGTTCAAACAATGCTTTAAGCAGCACAGGGCTACCATGGGCTTGCAATTCAACAGTATCTTCACCTGTATAAGAGTTAGTGCCTGCAAAATAAATGGTTAAGCCATGGTCAATGGTCTCACCTTGAGCATCATACCAGTGCTGAAAGTGAGCAAAACGAGGCGTAAATGGTTTGTCGCGTTGGCAAAGCTTTAAGGAAATACTGGCAGCTTGAGCCCCCGATAAACGGATGATACCAATACCACCCCGACCATGTGGGGTAGCAATTGCAGAAATCGTATCATTCACTGTGAACAGTTATAACCGCCAGCATTTAATCAACATTCATGCTTTTCATCACCAAACGTTGCTGAATGATGGAAAGAATATTATTGGTTACCCAGTAAAGTACGAGACCTGCAGGGAAGAACAAGAACATTGCTGTCATAAAGAGAGGTAAGAATTTCATCACTTTAGCTTGAATAGGATCAGTTGCTGCAGGGTTAAGCTGCATTTGGATATACATAGAGATACCCATTAATACAGGTAATACGAAGTAAGGGTCTTGTACGGATAAATCTTGAATCCAGCCGTAGAATGGTGCTTGACGTAACTCAATAGAAATAAGCAATACTTTATAAAGCGAGAAGAATATAGGCATTTGCGCCACAATAGGTAGACAGCCACCCAATGGGTTTACTTTATTTTTCTTATACAATGCCATGACTTCTTGACCCATTTTTTGTCTATCATCACCATAGCGATCTTTCAGGCGAGCCATTTCAGGCTGAAGTTTTCGCATGTTCGCCATAGAGCGATAACCACTTTGTGTTGGAACAAACAAGATGGCTTTAAGCGCAAGCACCATCAAAATAATAATCACGCCATAATTGGGAATATATTGATGCAGCCAAAGCATCACTTCGTGTAATGGTTTGGCAATAACCGTTAACCAACCGAAATCCACAGCACGTTCAAGTCCCACACCAAGCTTTTCTAACGCAGGGACAGATTTAGGACCAATAAAGATATTATTTTCAAATACCATATCGCCTTTGTCCACTACACCATCATGAATCATACCAGCCTGATATGCCCTGCCATCACCTTTGAAATAATAACGGTAGTGTTCTTCTTGGTCTGCAGCATAAATGGTGTTCATGAAATAGCGGGTCATCATGCCAGTCCAACCACCAACGGATGCAAATTTCTTCTCACCCGTTTCATCCAATTCGTCATAAGTGACTTCGATTAAATCACCGTTGAACAAGCCAATCGGACCATCATGTTCATTGTAATTTTTCGTTGCAGGTTCAATAGGATTTTTCTCGACGACTTGTAAGTATAGTTTTAGACCAGCACCACCTTTGATACGATCTTGTGTTTTGAGAACATATGAACCTTGTTCTAAAGTGTAAGTACGTTGCCAGATATAACCATCGCTCAATTTACCTTCAAATTGAGCCACTGTTGTACCATTGTTATCTTGTAGTGAAACAAGCTTGAAGGGTTCAACTAGCTTTTGTGTAAGTACGCCACTGTTGATATACGCTTGGTGAAACTCATTTTGCAAAAGAAGTTTGATTTTCTCTGGGTTATCAAGTGCTTGTTGGTATTGAAGCAGTGTGGCTTCAGTCAGCCAACCGCGAGCATTGATTTTCAGTGATAACACATCATTGCCAAACTCAGAAATAATGTTGGTTGCTAAAACCTCTTTGCTTGCTACAGGTTTAGTGACGTTTGTTTGTGCAGGGTTGCCTGATGTTTGAGCTGTTGCATTTAGTGGTGCAGTGGTGTGTTCAGCATCAGTTGGAGCTGCAACATCTTGTTGTGTAACAGGTTTTACAATTTCTTGTTGTGGAAACATCCAGCTCCAAGCCATGAGAACAAACATGGAAAGTGCAAAAGCTAAAATCAGGTTTTTGTTATCCATTCGATAAATCCTATACGTTTAAAAATGTTAAAAAGGTTGCTACTTACGGCAGCGGGTCGTAACCATGACATGATGAGAACGGATGGCAACGTAGAATACGTTTGAGTGCCAACCAACCACCTTTGATAGCTCCATATTTTTGCAATGCTTCAAGTGCATACTCCGAACAAGTGGGCATAAAACGGCAGCGCGAAGGCAGCATGGGTGAAATAATATAGCGGTAAAACTGTACTATTTTGATTAAAATCCATTGCATATTAAATACGGTTAAGCAGCTTATCAAAGCAAGCATTCATGGTGTGCTCTGAGACTTGCTTGCTTTGTAGTTGGGGTGTTGGTATTGCCAATATATCCATGTTTTTATTACGAATTGGATGTTGGCGAAATGCACTCCTAAGGCATCGCTTGAGGCGATTGCGTTGCACAGCATTGCCATACTTTGTAGAAACAGCAAGCCCCAAACGTGCATGATTACAGGCATTTGGGGCTACTATCAAATTCAATCCTAAAACTCTAAAACGTTTGCCTTGTTTCATTCTCGCAAAATCAGCTTTACTGATTAAACGGAATGCACGCGGAAAATCTGTTTTTATGCAGATAGACGTTTGCGACCTTTAGCACGGCGACGGTTAAGTACAGCGCGACCACCACGAGTTGCCATGCGAGCACGGAATCCACATGTGCGAGCGCGACGAATACGACTTGGTTTGTATGTAAAACTCATTTGAAACTCCTACTAATCCGAAAAAAGGAAGCGCATCATAATCTTAGAAGGTTCAGTGTCAATCATTTGTCTGTGTTCACATATCTTACAGCCTTACAAAATACGGCAAGGCAATAAGTGTAATACCCACAGCAATAAGCGCATACACATTGGCAATAAAATAAGGAAACACGATTAAGCCAATACCAGCAATAAGTGGAACAACGGCTTTTTGCTTTTTACCATACAAGAAAAAGCCCAAGCCAATGCCGCCAAAGAGTACGCTCAAAATGATTTGGGAGATGTTGTTTATAGCGTCCCCTTATTCCTAAAATTGTTTAAGTCCGACAGGCTCCTAGATACATTTTAATAAAACGTGAATTAAACTTACGGAGTTTGTTTCTTAAGCGTACGTTGGTTGATGGCTCGGAATATAAACTCAATGGCAAGAGCGCTGATAAAAGTTCCCAGCATATAATAAGTAATCAAAGGCATGTCCTGCTGGGTATGGTATAGCGTTAACCCAGCAATACCAAACATGCTTGTTGCTGCCCCAAGCACAAGCCATAGGTTTGCGCCCGTTTCTTTGATTTTACGCAGGTGACCAAGATGGGTTAAACCTTGAATGATTAATACAACCAATGCTGCAATGGTTGTCACTTCAGCCAAATTCAAGAAAAGAATCATAGGTAAAATAAGGATGCCACTCACAATCAACCCACCATAAGAGCTATGGATATGGTATGTATAAACTTTAGGCAGCTCACCATCTTTTGCCATGGTGTAGCCAATTTCAGTTGCCGCATAAAGCGTTGCATTGATGGCGGATGCCGTTGCAAGCAGTGCCGTTGCTGCCATGATTTTAAAACCAATTTCGCCAAATATAGGCTGTGCGGCTTCAGCTAGTGCATAGTCTTTCGCATGAATGACTTCAGATAAAGGCAAGTTGCCTAAGACAGCAACACTTGTGAGAATATAAAGCAGGCCAACCAAAGTAATGGTGATCATCATAGCGCGCATCATTGTTTTTTCTGGGTTTTGCATATCTTCCACGGTATTGGTAATCACACTAAAACCTTGGTAAGCAAAAAAAGTAAGCCCAATAGCAAAAAACATATTCGATACAGGTGGCATATCGGCAATGCTTAAGAGATTTGGTTTAACATAGAAAAGAGCCACAACAGTGAAGAATAATAAGATTGAAATTTTGATGGCGACAATAACCGTTTCTGATTTTGCAACCAATGAAGCGCCTACAAGGTTGATGAGAATAAATGTTACAACGATACCAACAGCAAACACATTATCCCAATGATTAGCCTCAGGTATAAATGTGCCCGCATAAGCGCCAAAGGCCTTAGCAACAGCGGTAATGGCGATTAATTGCGACAAGTAAAAAAGAACACCCGCACTGCTAGAGAAAATGCCTTCGCCAAAGCTTTGTACTAAGTATTCAACGATACCTCCGCGAGAGGGGTAGCGCAGTGCTAACTTAGCCAGAGAGTAACCACTTAACAGCGCGGCAAACCCACCAAAGATAAAAGAGAGCCAAACAATGTTTCCAGCAATGGCTCCTGCTTGACCAATTACAATGAAAATACCTGCACCTACCATAGAGCCTGTGCCCAGCATGACTGTATTAAGCGTATTGAATGCTTTTTTATTATTCATATTATTATTGCTTTCCTATTTGTTCTTTTGAAGATTTCTTAAATCATTGCGTAGTGAAGCAAGCTTTTGTTCATACACATGGACATCACCATAATCAATGAAATTGTACTCATATTGATGTGTGCTAGGATTCCTTTTTGCATGTTTGATAGGACACCAAAATTGCTCTGTACGCGCAAAAATTTCACGAACATAAGCGATTAAACCATTGCCATAACCACAATAAATACAATTGAACTTTTCAATGACATTGAGGTAATTCAAGTGCTGCCTATCAATGATAAGGTAGTCATTTCTAGATACCAAGGGGATGCCATAAACCCTAAAACAGGTTTGCTGATAAATAAAAACAAAGATATCCAAAATAATTAAAGGGAAAATGCCACTGTAAATAATAGGTGCGGTAAGGATATAGGATATGTTAGATTGCTTGAGGTAAGAGAAGAGTCCAGTGCGGTGAAGCTCATGAAGTTTACGAGCCTCACGATTAAAAGTGACCTTTCCTCGTTCCAAGCTATATTGAAATTGGTCACGCTTTTTTGCAATAATATCTTCAATTTCTTGTGTTAACTGCTGCTCTAGGTGCTGTATGTTTTTGAGTATTTCTTCATAACGAGACTGCGGCATAATCATTTCTCCGTAAGTCAGCCAAACTTAATATAATTTAAGCAATAATGCAGCTGAAAAACGCTTGCTACATATATCGTTGTTATACTTGCATCCATATCAATTTGGTAAAGCTAGCAAAGGAGCGGTGTATTCATGGTTACCTGTTATGAGGAAATCAAAGTTAAAGTCGTACAAAAAAGGGCAGCATGATGAGTGTCAGACCTATGCCGACCAAAGCATAAGTATTCGTTACAAAATAAGGGAAAACCATTAAAGCTATACCTGCAAGCAAAGCGACAACTTCTTTTTGCTTCTTCCCATACATAAAAAAGCCCAAGCCAATGCCGCCAAACAGCACGCTCCACATCAATTGCGAAGTATCAGCCATGTACCTTTATCCCTTTCATCGTTTTAATATTGAATGCCATGATAGCTTAATAGTATAGCCAAGATTATCGCTTTGCTATGAAATGCTTTATTTTATAGATAAAGGGAAGCATCCCCTTTTTCTTAGAGAAGTTGTCAGTCCGAGTTTGCGCAATTGTTAGGCTTGCTCATTTTTTGATGGTAATTTTCGCATAGCCTCTTTCCAAGGAGGCTTTTCCCACTCGGGATGTTCCTTCCATATACCTTTCAATACGTTTAACCACCTAAAATAAGAGCGGAATGAGGGTATAAATGGTGTATAGGCTAACTCAAAGTGTATTCCAGTGAATGGGTCATTGAAGAATACTGCGTAGTACCCAGGAGTATATGTGGGGTATTCTGCTGGAGCATCGGTTACTTCGATATGATTCTTTTTGAGAAACTCCTGATAAAACAGATCAACTTCTTTTCTACTCTTAGCCCAAAGCGCGATATGATGTATGCCCGTTTGATGTTCCGATGATTTTAGCTTTTCACCAGTTTTTGCAGGTTGGATACCTATGTAGCTATGGAAGAAAGGAAACCTTGCCATATAGTAGGTTGATCGATACTCAATATCGAGTGTCCAGAAGCTTTTATATCCAAGCCAACCAAACATCTTATCGAAAAACTTAATTGACTCATCATATTCGAGCACCGAGAACTCAACGTGATGTACGCCTTTAAATCTCATGGATTATCACACATAACAATCCCATTCACAGGAATCATAGTCCTTATATTTATAATACATAGGTGGAACAATAATCCATCTTATTGCATAGTGAAAGAGAAGAGGCTTGCTATAAGCTCAAATTTAGTTGCTTACTTGCTGATACCATTATGTTTAAGTAAGGCATCAACCGTAGGCGGTTTACCACGAAAAGCTTGATAGCTTTGCATCATATCCCGGCTACCACCACGAGATAAGACTTCGCTCAAGAATCGGCTTGCCACATCTTGATTGATGATGCTTGTATCCTTGGATGCTTCTTCAAAAGCAGCATAGGCATCGGCGGATAACACTTCCGCCCACTTGTAGCTGAAATAACCTGCGGCATAACCGCCTGCGAAAATATGCGAGAAACTGTTTTGGAATTTGTTAAACGCAGGGGGGGTGAGCACGGCGACTTCATTGCGCACTTCATTGAGTAAATCTTGCACTGATTTTTCGCCTTGGGGGTCAAAATCAGCATGGAGCAATAAATCAAACAATGAAAACTCAATCTGACGCAGCATTTGCATGGCGGATTGGTAGTTTTTCGCAGCAGTCATTTTCTCAAACTTCTCTTGGGGCAATGCCTCACCCGTTTCATAATGTTTGGCGAACAAGTCCAACACTTCACGCTCCCAGCAGAAGTTTTCCATAAACTGGCTGGGAAGCTCCACTGCATCCCAAGGCACACCATTGATACCCGATACTTCGCGCACATCCACTGCCGTCATCATATGATGCAAGCCATGCCCAAACTCATGGAACAGGGTGATGACTTCATCATGCGTCCACAATGCGGGTTTATCGCCTACTGGCGCATCAAAGTTGCACACCAAATATGCTACAGGATGTTGCAAGCTGCCATCTGCCATTGTCCACGACACCAAAGCTTCATCCATCCACGCACCGCCACGTTTACCTTTGCGGGCATAAGGGTCGAGATAGAAGCCTGCTTTGAGATTGCCGCTGCTATCGCGCACTTCATAGTATTCCACACTATCATACCAAACAGGAGCAGAGCCACGTTGAATGGAAATACCATACAACTTTTCAGCCAAGGTGAACATGCCTTGTTTCACCGATGCTTCAGGAAACCACGGCTTGAGTTCATCTTGGGATATGGCGTATTTTTCTTGTCTTAGCTTTTCCGAAACATAAGGAATATCCCATGCTTCCAGCTTTTCCATGTTTAATGATGTTTTAGCATAGTTTTGCAGCTCTTTGAGGTCATTTTTTGCCATTTCTTTCGATTTTTGAGCTAAATCGCGCAAAAATGAGGTCACTTGCGCTACACTTTCTGCCATTTTGTCGGCAAGCGAATAAGCCGCGTAGTGCTCAAAGCCGAGTAGGGCAGCCATTTCTTGTTTGAGTGCAAGGATTTCATCAATCACTGGCGTATTGTCCAAATCACCTTCTGATGCACGGCTAACATAAGCTTTATACATGGTTTCTCGAATGTTTGCGTCATCTAAATATTGCATCAAGGGTAGGTATGATGGGATGTCCAAAGTAAATAAGTAACCTTGTTTATTATCTTCTTTAGCGCGTTGCGCCGCACCTTCAATAATGGATTCAGGCAGCCCTGCTAACTTGTCTTTATCATCAATGAGAAGGGTGAAGGCATTGGTCGCATCGAGCACATGCTGAGAAAATAGAGTGCTCAATTCAGCAAGGCGCATTTTGATTTCAGCAAAGCGTTCTTTGGCTCTACCTTCGAGCGCAGAACCAGCAAGTTTGAAATCACGCAAGGTGTTGCTGATAGCGGTTTGTTGCGCTTCACTTAAATGATTAAAGGTTTCACTTTGGCTCAGTGCTTCAATGGCCTTGAATAAACCTTGATGCCCTGCAATCCAAGTGCCCCACTGGGTCATGATTTGGATACCTTGCTCATACACAGGGCGAATGTCTTCGGTGTCGCACACCGAATGTAGGTGGGATACGGGGCTCCAAAGCCGAGAAATGGATTCATCAATCTCTGCCAAGGGCAGCATAAGGCTTTGCCAAGTAGGGTTTTCTTGAGTGGCGAGCGAGTCGATATTCGTTTTGGCATCAGCCAACACTTGCTCAAGCGTTTTAATATTTTCTTTGGGGTTTAATGTATCAAAAGGGGGTAGTTGATTGGCGATTAATTTCATGGCTGGATTTTGCAGGAATATGGGCAAAAGATAAATAAAAAAGGCGACATCCGAAGATGTCGCCTTTGATTTGTGTTGCTAGGGTTGAGCCATGCTCAGTTGTCGAAAGACAACTTACATCATGCCGCCCATTCCACCCATGCCGCCCATATCTGGTGCAGCAGGTGCAGCAGGTTCTGGAATGTCTGCAACCATAGCCTCGGTTGTAATCAACAAACCAGCGATAGAAGCTGCATGTTGCAATGCAGTACGTGTCACTTTGGTTGGGTCAATCACACCCATTTTCACCAAATCGCCATACTCTTCAGTACCAGCGTTGTAGCCGTAGTTAGCATCTTTTGCATTTGCAACTTCATTCACAACCACAGAAGCTTCGCCGCCACCATTGCTTACGATTTGACGCAAAGGTGCTTCGATTGCAGTGCGAACAATGTTAATACCCGCATCTTGGTCGCTATTGTCGCCTTTAAGGTTATCCAAAGCTTTGCGAGCACGGATAAGGGCAACACCACCACCTGCAACAATACCCTCTTCAACTGCTGCACGTGTTGCGTGTAATGCATCATCCACACGGTCTTTTTTCTCTTTCATGGCAACTTCTGTTGCTGCGCCGACTTTAATGACTGCAACACCACCAGCCAATTTCGCCAAGCGTTCTTGTAATTTTTCTTTGTCGTAATCAGAAGTTGACTCTTCAGCTTGTTTGCGAATCAATGCTACACGAGCATCAATGTCAGCTTTGTTGCCAGCACCATCAACAATGATAGTTGTATCTTTGGTGATTTGAACTGTGCCAGCTTGACCCAAGTCTTCGATGGCTACATTTTCCAATTTCAAGCCCAAATCTTCAGAGATAACTTTACCACCTGTGAGGATAGCCATATCTTCCATCATTGCTTTACGACGGTCACCAAAACCAGGTGCTTTGATTGCTGCAACATTCATTACACCACGCATTTTGTTTACAACCAAAGTTGCTAATGCTTCGCCTTCAATGTCTTCAGCGATAATCAATAGTGGTTTGCCAGAGCGAGCTACTGCTTCCAAGACTGGAAGTAGGTCGCGCATGTTTGAGATTTTCTTCTCGAAGAACAAAATGTATGCGTCTTTTAATTCTGCTTCCATGCGATCTGCATTGGTTACGAAATAAGGTGATAAATAACCACGGTCGAATTGCATACCTTCAACCACGTCTAATTCTGTTTCCAAGCCTTTAGCTTCTTCTACAGTAATTACGCCTTCTTTACCTACTTTTTCCATGGCATCAGCAATGATTTTACCAATTTCAGCATCACCATTGGCAGAAATAGTACCCACTTGTGCTACTTCTTCTTGGTTTTTTACTGGGTTTGACAGGTTAGCAAGTTCAGCTGTTAAAGCTGCTACTGCTTGGTCGATACCACGTTGCAAGTCCATTGGGTTCATACCAGCTGCAACGGCTTTGTTGCCTTCTTTGGCAATGGCTTGTGCCAATACTGTTGCGGTTGTTGTACCGTCACCTGCGATGTCCGCAGTTTTAGACGCAACTTCTTTCACCATTTGTGCGCCCATATTTTCAAACTTATCTTCTAGCTCGATTTCTTTAGCTACAGACACACCATCTTTAGTGATGGTTGGTGCACCCCAAGATTTATCAAGCACAACATTACGACCTTTGGGACCTAATGTTACTTTTACTGCGTTTGCTAATTTATCAACGCCTGCAAGCATTTTAGCGCGAGCTTCGTCTCCGAATTGAATTTCCTTAGCCATGTTTAAAACTCCTTAAGTATTAAATGAAATTGATTGTTTTTAAGTTTAATCGATAACGCCAAGAATGTCGTCTTCACGCATCAAGAGAAGTGTTTCACCATCAATCTTGATTTCGGTGCCAGCGTAAGTTGAGAAGATAACAGTATCGCCTTCTTTAACGTCCAATGCGCGAAGGTCGCCATTATCCAATAGTTTGCCTTTACCAACAGCGATAACTTCACCTTGTAATGGTTTTTCTTTTGCTGCGTCAGGGATAATGATGCCGCCTGCGGTCTTTTCTTCTTCAGCTAAGCGACGAACGATAACACGATCGTGTAATGGGCGAATGTTTGCCATTTTGTTTCTCCTTCTTTAAGAATCTTAAAAGTAAGGTCTATATAAGAACGCGAAATCAGGAATTCAACCCCTTAGATGATTTTTTTATGCTGCGATGTTAAACCTTAAAAAAACGTAAGCGGTTGGCGTTGGATACAACGGTCACAGATGACATCGCCATAGCTGCACCTGCAAGCATGGGGTTGAGTAAAATACCCATAGGCATAAACAAAATACCTGCGGCAACAGGGATGGCTAAGGTATTGTAAATAAATGCACCGAGTAGGTTTTGTTTGATGTTGGTCAAGGTGGCAGATGAAATGCGAATAGCATCGGGTATGGCTGTTAAGCTAGAGCGCATTAATACAACGTCTGCACTTTCAATGGCAATATCTGAACCATGGGCAATGGCAAAGCCAACATTAGCACGAGCCAAAGCTGCGGCATCATTGATTCCATCACCCACCATGCCCACGATTTCGCCCTTGTTCTGCAAGGCAGCAATCACATTGTCCTTATCATCGGGCTTGACTTCAGCAGTCACATCATCAATGCCCACTTCTTTTGCAACTGCTAAGGCGGTTTGTTCGTGGTCGCCAGTTAACATTTGCACCTTTAAACCTAAATCATGCAAAGCGGTAATCGCTTGCTTGGCATCAGGTTTGATGGGGTCGGCAATGGCAATGATGGCGATGATTTGATTGTCTTTGGCTAGAAAAACGGGGGTTTTAGCTTGTTTTGCTAACTTTCTTGTCTGTTTCTGCCAGTTTTTATCCGATTTTACATTGTTTTCATGTAAAAAAGTATCATTGCCAATCAAAATGTTAGCTCCATCCACGCTTGCCGATACGCCGCCACCAAAGCTGGCTGCAAAGTTTTCAGCGTCAGCAATAGTTAAGCCTTTGTGTTCAGCCGCTTGAACAATGGCTTTGCCCAATGGGTGTTCTGAACCTTTTTCTACGGCTGCGGCAAATATCAAAGCATCATCCTCACTGATTGATTCTGTGATAATATCAGTGACTTGGGGTTTGCCTTGGGTAATTGTGCCCGTTTTATCTAATACTACTGTGGTTAAGTGGGATGCGCGTTCTAGTGCTTCACCTTTGCGAATCAGGATGCCGTATTCGGCTGCTTTACCTATGCCAACAATCATAGAAATGGGGGTTGCCAAACCTAGGGCACATGGGCAGGCAATGAGTAAAATGCTCATGCTGGTTACCAATGCTAAGGTTATATTATCCATATATAACCACCAAAACAGACCTGTAGATAAAGCGACAAATAAAACGATAGGCACAAAAACGGATGCAACCTTATCAACCAAGCGTGCAATATCAGGTTTGGCACTTTGCGCACGACGCACGGTTTCAATGATTTGGGCAAGTGTGGTTTCAGCACCAATGCGTGTAGCTGCGTATAAAAAAGTACCACTGTCGTTCATCGTGCCTGCAATCACTTCATCACCTTGGGCTTTGGATACAGGCATAGGCTCGCCTGTGAGCATAGATTCATCGATAAAAGATGCACCTTCAATGATATTGCCATCCACGGGGATTTTCTCGCCAGGGCGTACGCGCACCACATCACCAATAGCTACTTCTTCAATAGGAATGTCAACCTCTTTACCACCTCGTATAACACGCGCGGTTTTTGCTTGTAAAGACAACAGTTTTTCAATGGCTTGGTTGGTTTTGCCGCGTGCCCGTGCTTCTAAAACATGTCCGATATTCACCAAGGCAATGACAATTAAGGCAGCTTCAAAATAGACATGGCGGCTGGCTTCAGGGATAAAACTTGGAAATACAACAACAGCCATGGAATATAACCATGCTACCCCTGTGCCCATGGCAACCAGCGTATCCATACTTGTATTTTTATGCTTTAAACCATTCCAAGCACCTTGGAAATAATGGGAACCTGAATATGCCATTACACCAAGTGTTGCCAGAGTAATGAATAACCAAAAGCCTTGCGCATCAAGGCTAGGCAATAATCCCAACATGCTTGCTGCCATCAGTGGGAAACCAGTGAGTATGGCTAGGGCACTTTGTTTGATGCGATATTGAAGGTGTGCCGCTTCGGCTTCATGTTTTTTAGATTCATCATCTGTAGATACCAACACTTTGGCGTGATATGAGCCTGCTGATTCAATGGCATCAATGATGTTGGCTTCAAGCACGTCAGGGCGAGCTTCAACGCGTGCAGTTCTATCGACCAAATTGATATTGGCGCTCACAATACCATCCACAGCATCAAGTTTTTTCTCAATTTTTCCTACACATGATGCGCAGCCCATGCCTTCAATGGATAAGCGTATTTCTTGGTTTTTCATGTCTTGTCTCCTGCTTTTGGTGCTTGTTGCCGAACACTAAAACCTAAGTGTAACACGTAGGTCAAGTATCTTCTGAGAAAGATTCAATCAAATGACAAATTGAGCTGCCATCTGGCATACCGTTGGGCTTGTCTTTCCAGTCTTTAAGAGCCGTTTCCATGCGTTTTTGCAAAGTCAGTAAAGCTTGGATTTTTTGTTGGTTGTCTGCAATGCGACGCTCAAGAAACGCACGCACAATGGGGCAAGGTGAGTTGGACTGCATACTATGGTGTAGAATTTCTTCAATTTCATTTAAAGTGTATCCGAGCAGTTTAGCTTGGCGAATAAATTTAAGTTTAGGTATATCGTCTAAGCTAAATATTTGATAGCCATTGTTAGGGTTTTTGGTTGGTTTTAAGAGTTTCTTTTTGCTGTAAAAACGGACTGTTTCAGGCGTTACATTACAATGTTTGGCAAGCTGGCTTACGGTCAACATCATTCCCTCTTAGCTAGTGATATGAAGAATCAAAATGATACTCGTATCATGCTTGCTTGTCATGTATGTTGCGCCTTTATTCCATGTTATAGGTCTGGTTATGAACAAATACGGATTTGAAGATACAACATACCAAGCAGTGGGCGGCTATGATGGTTTAGTGAAACTGGTGGATGACTTTTATGAGGCTATGGATACTCTGCCAGAAGCCAAGCGTATTCGGGATATGCATCCTGAAAGCTTGGAAGTAGCAAAAGATAAGCTAGTTTACTTTTTATCGGGCTGGATGGGTGGTCCGCGCATTTATGGTGAAAAATATGGTGGTATTAGTATTCCTATGGCGCACCAACATTTGAAAATTACAGCCGAAGATGTGCAAGCATGGTTAACATGCATGCAAGCTGCTTTGGATAAGTCGAATTACCCGCAAGATTTAAAAGATTATTTGATGGAGCAGTTAGCATTCCCTGCCAATAGGATTCATCAAGTGAGTCAAATGCAGCATGGGCACACGGATTAAATAAGTTTTAAACCCTCGATACCTTTGTTATCTGTCTTGCAAATAGCGCTGTTATTTTGCTGCACCAACCGCCTAGACCATGGACTTTATTTTCTTAAATTATGAATAATTAAAGTCTTTTAACAATTTTCTTATATCATTTTTTTAAGTGTTCGTTATATTGCGGCGTTCAAGTTTGTTGTGCGCATGTGAAATAGCGATATAAATTTTCAATCCTGGTCTTCACGTAAACACGCAAAACATAACCGTTAAAGGTATGATTTGTTGTGGCGTACACGTGGAGATACAGGTTCAAACCCTTTGTACATGTATCCTTAAATATAATGAAGTTACAGAGCTTTTAGCTTCTGCGCTGGTATATGTTTAGGTGATAACCTGATTTCCCTTGAATTTTAATAAAAAAAGACGAGAAGTTAGGAAAAACAATGACAGAAACTACAGAAATTAACCCCGAAACACCTTCGGAAATCACCTTTAAAGATTTGGATTTAAGCCCAGAGGTTCTTAAAGGCTTGGACGATGTGGGTTATGAAAAACCATCACCGATTCAAGCAGAAATTATCCCGCATGTTGTAGAAGGTAGAGATGTGTTGGGTCAGGCGCAAACGGGCACGGGCAAAACCGCAGCATTTGCACTTCCAGTATTGTCCAAAATTGATTTGAGCCAAAAAAATCCACAAGTATTGGTGCTTGCGCCAACCCGCGAGCTTGCGATTCAGGTTGCTGAAGCATTCCAAAAATATGCATCACATATGAAAGGTTTCCATGTATTGCCGATTTATGGTGGTGCAAGTTATGATGGGCAATTGAAACAATTAAGGCGCGGTGTGCATGTTGTGGTGGGTACGCCAGGGCGTGTGATGGATCATATGCGCCGCAAAACCTTGAAATTGGATAACCTCAAAACATTAATTTTGGATGAAGCCGATGAAATGTTGCGCATGGGTTTTATTGATGACGTAGAGTGGGTGCTTGAGCAAACGCCACCAACCCGTCAAATCGCCTTGTTTTCAGCAACCATGCCTTCGCAAATTCGTAAAATTACCAACAATTACCTGAACAAACCTGTGCATATTACGATTAAAACCAAAACATCGACTGCGATGACGATTCGTCAGCGTTATTGGATGGTTAGTGGCCGCCATAAAGTGGATGCATTGACCCGCATTTTAGAAGCGGAAACCTTTGATGGTGTTATCATTTTCGTGCGCACCAAAACGGCAACGGTTGAGCTTGCGGAGAAGTTACAAGCGCGTGGTTATGCTGCGGCAGCGTTGAATGGTGACATTGCGCAAAATCAACGCGAACAAATTGTGAACAAATTGAAAAAAGGTCAAATTGATATTTTGATTGGTACTGATGTTGTGGCGCGCGGACTTGATGTGGAGCGTATCTCGCATGTGATTAACTATGATGTGCCACATGATACGGAATCTTATGTGCATCGTATTGGTCGTACTGGCCGTGCAGGACGCTCTGGCGAAGCAATTTTGTTTGTTGCACCGCGTGAAAAGCGTATGTTGTATTCGATTGAGCGTGCAACCAACCAACGTGTTGAATTGTATGTGATGCCTTCTACAGAAGATATTAACAACAAACGCATTGAAGATTTTAAACAGAAAATCACGGCTACTTTGGAAGAGAGTGGTTTGGAGCTGTTTTCTAAAATTATCGAAGAATATGAAGAAGAACATAATGTACCTGCCCAAGAAATTGCAGCGGCATTGGCTAAAATGGTACAAGGTTCAGAGCCCTTCTTGCTGAAAGATATGCCCAAAGTTCGGGGTGGGCGTGATGAGCCTAGAGATTTGCGTAGTCATGGTGGCAACCGCGAGTATCATGAAAAGCCGTTAGCAAAAGGCTTTAGTAGGTATCGTTTGGCTGTTGGTTCTGATTTGGGCGTGCGCTCTGGAAATATTGTGGGTGCAATTGCCAATGAAGCAGGTATTGATAGCGAGTTTATTAATAATATTGTGATTCGTGATGACCATTCAATGGTTGATTTGCCCGAAGGTATGCCAGATTCAATTTTTAAAACATTGAAGAAAACACGTATCGCAGGCAAAGCCATCAATTTGGAGCAAGTTGAAGTGGAGTTTGGTGGTGATGAACCGCGTAAACGCCGGGGTAACTTCCGTGGTGGTCGCGGTGGCGATAGAGGTGGTCGTAGTGGCGGCGGACGTGGCCGCGGTGGCAATGATCGCAGACGTGGCGGCGGAGGTTCAGGTGGTGGACGTGGTCGCGGTGCACCAAGACGCGGACGTTAAGCTCAACTGGCTAAAACCTGCTGATATAAATCTAAGCCTCGATAACAAGTGATTGTTGTCGGGGCTTTTTTATGCCTATAGTTCAGGGCAACGAGGTGAGCTATGGAATACAACCAGCTTGGAAGCAGTGATTTAAGTGTGTCTGAAATATGTTTGGGTACCATGACCTTTGGTGAACAAAACACTGAAGAAGAAGCACATGCGCAATTGACCATGGCTGCGGATTATGGGGTAAACTTTATTGATACGGCTGAAATGTATCCCGTTGCCCCACGCGCTGAAACACAAGGGCGAACTGAATCATATGTGGGCTCATGGCTAAAAGAGCAACAGCGAGATGAGTGGGTTGTGGCTACCAAAATCACAGGGCCATCACGCGGCTTTGAGTGGATTCGTGGCGGCCCACGCATCACTAAAGCGCATATTGATACTGCCATTGAAGATAGTTTGGTGCGTTTGCAAACAGATTATGTTGACCTCTATCAAATTCATTGGCCAGACCGCTATGTGCCTATGTTTGGCAGCACCAGTTATGATATTCAACAAGCGCATGAAACCACAGCCATCGAAGAGCAACTTCAAGCATTAGCCAGTTTGGTGGATGCTGGCAAGGTGCGTTATATCGGGTTAAGCAATGAAACACCTTGGGGTGTGAGTGAATTTAACCGTTGTGCTAAAGCATTGGGTTTACCGCATATTGTGAGCATTCAAAATGCATATCATTTGATGAATCGTACTTTTGAGGCTGGGCTTGCCGAAGTTTGCGCGCATGAAAAGGTGGGGTTATTGGCTTATAGCCCACTTGCTTTTGGACATTTGACGGGTAAATATGTGGATAACCCGCAAGCCAAAGGGCGGGTCACACAATTTCCACAATTTACCCAGCGGTATAGTAAAACCCATGTGGCAGAAGCCGTGCAGGCATATACTCAAATCGCGAGAGATGCAGGGCTTACACCTACGCAAATGGCATTGGCATTTATACGTTCGCGTTGGTTTACAGCGAGCACCATCATCGGCGCAACCACGCTGGAGCAGCTTAAAGAAAACCTTGAAAGCACGGATGTTGTGTTGACTGAAGAAGTCTTGACTCAAATTGAGCAGGTGCATCAAAAATATCCTAATCCAGCTCCATAAAGCGAGGCTTTTACCTCACTTTATGAGCTTTAGTATTAAGCACTTACATCTTCGGTGTTGTAGTATCGGATAGTTGGTGGCTCACTAAATAACGCGCCCAACTGTTCCATCACCCCTGTGTCCTGTCACCATGATAAGTAAGCTTTGTAGTCTGGAATGCTTTCCCACTTTTCAAAAAAGAGGAGGTGGCTACTGTTTTTCTCAATATGAATACTGATGCTAATGAAGCCTTTATATACTTAGGGAAGCTCTGAACAAGTTATGAACTCGTATTTTGCGTCCAGAATATCCAAACTCGTTGTTGTGTATTTGAGCAATAGCCTTGCTATTACTTGCAATCCACGCCTAGATTTTGGATATTCTGAATCACAATCTGCTTTATCCAGACTTATTCAGAGCTTCCTTTGGTTTCTGGAAGCAGCCTTTTGAGAAGTGATAGCAATGTTTCTCTTTCTTCAGGTTTGATTTCAGCCTCTAATGTAATGGTAACGCTCATTGGATGAGCTCCAGTTGTTTCTGAAAGTCGTACATGTCATAATAATCTTTTGTAGAGATAATTTTTCCATATTTATTGATGGTGCTTGTACTTAGACCACGAATTGAAAATGGTTTGTTTTTAATTGATGTGCCCCACCAGTCTCCATTATACGTACCGCTATACACCCATTCATAAATTAATGTGTTGTCGCTAACAAACACATCACCACTTTTCACCCAAACCATATCAGGCACGTAAGTTAGGAAAGCATCAATAATGGCTTGAGATACCTTAGCCTTTCCCATGGTGGTGGTATCTGATGGCATATCATACCATTCCACATTATCTGCATAAAATGATTTAATTTCTTTGATGTTATGTGCATTCCACGCATCCATATAGGCATCAATTACCGCTTCAACTTTAGCCTCTGCAGCATTTACGCTTTGTATTGTTAAGGTAAAAGTGCTTAACAAAAACATGTTTAGCAGTATGGTATTTTTAATTAGTATGGTATTTTTAATTTTCATATTGTTCTCCTTGGTTGTTGTCTTTCAAGTGAAGTGTGCAACAGTAATAGGTGCTTTTTTGAGAAACATCCCTTAGGCTTAACAATCGGGTATTCATAATTGAATAGGTATATATGCAAAAGAGGTGTGGCATGGATAAGTTAAAAGACTTGGACTGGAATGATATTGAAGTGTTCTTGTCCGTTGCGGAAGGGGGGTCACTTTCCGCCGCAGGCCGTCAGTTGCACCGTTCACAACCAACCATTGGGCGGCGTATTCAAAGCTTGGAAGATAAACTGTCACTTACGCTTTTTACACGCACACCTTATGGCTATCAACTAACCAACAATGGAAGAGCACTTGTGCAAAGTGCGAGAAAAGTAGTTGATAGAATGTATGCATTTAAGGGGCAAGCTAGTCTTTTACACGAACATCCATCGGGCACGGTGAGCATTGCTTGTGGAGAATCATTTGCACAGCTACTCATGAACCATTTAGATACGTTAACCACAACATATCCCGACATTTCAATACAAATTCAATCGGGCATCAGTTTTGTTAATATTGAAAAGGGAGATGCCGATATTGCTATTCGCTCCCAGCGACCAACAAGCCCCAACCTTTATGCCAAATTTTTGGGGAATTGTTGTTATGCGGTTTATGCATCACAAGCATATGTTTCTAAAACTCCCGAAGCTCTGAAACCAAACCGAGGTGAAACATGCAGGTGGGTTGCCATGCAAGACAACAAAGCAGTGTTGCCAGTGAACCAATGGTTAGAAAAGAATGTAGCGGATTACCAGAGGAAGTTGCATTGCAATACACTAACCTCGGTCTTGCAGGGTGTGACCAGTGGGCAAGGGTTGGCAGCAATACCAGTATTTGTTGGTGAATATACGAAAGGGTTAGTTAAATTAACACCAGCATTAAATGACTTAAGTCAAACCACATGGTTAGTTTCCAACCGTAACGCAAGGCGTGTTCAAACGATTCAGGTGGTTTCAACATGGATAACGGAAATCTTTGAGAAGATGGATAAGCAGTGTTTCGTTTAGAAGGGATTATTTGCCATTGATATATTCTTCATCGTTAAATGTGACCAGCCAGTTCGGATAATAGCAGATAAAGCCTGAAACAATCCACGTGCTAATCACAGCTTCCATACCGCCCATCAATGCTAAAACCAAGGTGAAATCTTGGTAAATATGGAATGATGGATAGTCTGTCCAGAGCAGTAAGCAGCCTGTGAGCACGGCATCCACTGCCCACATGCACAACAAATCACCAAAGCCAACTTTAGCAAAATATACAGGCACAATACGCGGAAATTTATAGTAAAATAAAAGGTGAATGCTTGATGCAATCACCACAGGCAGTAACACAGATGTAGTGATATTAAATCCCAGCGTTGAAACATCCCCCATACCTTTGGCAACAAGCAAAAAGACGTGGATAGAGGATAAAACTACAATCGCCGTCCAAGGGCCAACCATCATCACCGTCAGCATCACACCCAACCAATGCATATTCATGCCGGGTTTGATATCCGATTGCAGCATATACAAGGCAGACAAGGCGACAAAAATAAAGGCAACCTGCAAACCTTCAGACCAACCTGACCAAAAGCGCGTTTCTGTACGCCAGATGGCAAACAGTATCACGGGCACTGCAATGATGTTGCATATCATGATGATATAGTCGGGATAAAGGCCTGCGGGGATATGCATGATTACATCAGTTAGCTATTGTAGTGCAGCTTTGACTTCAGCGGAGACTTTGCCCATATCTGCTTTGCCTTGTGCTTTGGGACGCACAATACCCATGACTTTACCCATGTCTTTCATTGAAGTGGCACCTGCTTCTGCAACAGCATCAGCAACCAGTTTTTTAATTGCAGCATCATTCATTTGTTCAGGCAAATAAACCTCTAACACTTTAATTTCAGCTTGTTCTTTTTCAGCCAGCTCAGGGCGACCTGCCTCAAGGTATTGGTTTGCTGAGTCTTTGCGTTGTTTGATGAGTTTACCAATGACCGCAAGTGTTTCTGTGTTCTCTAAAGCTTTGCCCAATTCAATTTCTTTATCTTTAATGGCAGCTCTAAGCATGCGGATAACATTGAGTGCTACCTTATCTTTTGCTTTCATAGCAGCTTTCATATCATCTGTAATTTGTTGAATCAGCATAGTTTAACACCTTTTATGTAGTTTAGGGCAGAGATATTAAGGACGTTGTTCGTCCATGCAAGTAAAACACCACTTTTTGATAAATATTAAGCTTAAAATTGATGTGTATTTTTTTAATGTAATATTTATCTTGATGTGGCTATGCTACGCCACCATGACATTTTATCATCAAACACTTAAACCCATTCTTTATCGTGTTGGCTCTATGCCAGTTGCGATTTTACTTCTATTGCTGTTGTCCGTTGCTTCGGTAATAGGTACAGTACTCAAGCAAAACCAAGATCAAGCTGATTATTTGCATCAGTTTGGACCAACATGGTATTGGACGTTTCGTGCCTTAGGCTTGTTCGACATGTATCATACTTGGTGGTTCTTGACGATTTTGGGTTTGTTAATGTTTTCTTTGGCGGCATGTTTGTTGCGCAATACACCTAGATATTTGCAAGAAATGAAAAACCGCAAAGGCACCATGAATGAAAATGCGCGTAAGCATATTGAGCATAAGTTTGATTTAACTTTTGATGATAAAGAAAGAGTGGTATCAAGTATTAAAGAATCACTACCTGGGTGGAAATGGATGGAGACCCAAGTGGGTGATGTGCTTTGGTTGCGTGGTGATAAAGGACGTTTTCATAAATGGGGTTACATTACTGTTCATACTGCAATGCTGGTTATTTTGATTGGCGGTTGGATGAGCGTCCAATTTGGTTTTCGGGGTAATATGGCAGTACCAGAAGGAGGTAAAGAAAGCGAAATTTCTTTCCTTAAAGGTACAACTACAGAGTATTTAAAAATGCCATTTGAAATACGTTGTGACGATTTCACTGTGAACTTCTTCTCTACGGGCGCACCATCTGAGTTTCGTAGTACCTTAACTATCATTGACGATGGCAAAGAGGTGATGACCAAAGATATTATCGTGAATGAACCATTGTCATATAAAGGTGTTCGCATTTATCAAGCATCGTTTGGTGATGGTGGCTCACTGGTTACATTAAAGCTTTATCGTTTAAATAAAAAAGGTAATGTTGATATAGCTAAAGCCAGAGTTTACACCACGTTTGAGGATCCATACTCTGATGTGAGTTTGGAATTTAAAGATTTTCGTCCGTATAATATTGAAAACATGGCTGCTGCAGGCGAACCTAAAGACTTTAAAGATATGGGGCCAGCAGTCGATTTTGTGATTCGTGGCAAAGGTTTGACACCAGTATTGGTGCGTAGCTTTATGAATCCCTTTATTATCAATGGACAAAACCAAGGCTCTTATATGATGATTTCAACAACGGGTGATGCGCGTGATTTTGAAACATTTTTATTGGGGCTTGATTTCTCAGAGCCTAAGGAATGGCAACTGTTTCAGGCATTTGTACACCGTTTGCCAACGGAACAGGGTGCAACAAAAGAAGATAACTTAAATGCATTCCGTGCCGCTTTGGATGAAGTTTATCCTGATGGAAGACCAAGTGACTTACCGATGTTGGGCAACCGTGTAATTCAAGCTTTGAAAGTGTTGCCTGATATGCCTTGGCCATTTGTACCTGTGCTAGAAGATTATGATCAAACCTATTATACAGGTTTACAACTTGCGAAAGACCCAGGTATGGATGTGGTTTGGATTGGCAGTGCCTTGCTGGTTGGTGGCTTGTGTATCATGTTTTATGTTGCTCACCGTAAAATATGGGTGAAAATCCAAGAACAAGAAAACGGTGAAGTCAAAGTAGAAGTGACTGGCTTGAGTAATCGTAACCCTGTTGCTTTTGAACAAGAATTTGAAGATTTAGAGAAACAAATCAAAACAGCGTATGAACAAGGAGTGAAAGTATGACAGCGATAACAGCAGATAAAGTTAGCTTTACCAGTTCGATGTATAAAGGGCGGATTGCCCATGTGCGCAACTGGGCTTATTTGGGTTTGTTGGCAGGTTTGGCTGCTCTGGCCATATTTGGTGGAGATGGTTATGTAGAAGATAACTTTGTATTCCAAATGTTTAGTCTTGAAGGTGTGAAGTGGATGGCTGGTGGTGCGATCATTGGTATAGGGTATGCCTTTACAACATCAGAATCCAAGTTTCGCGCATTTCGTTTTTCTGAAATTTTAGTGCCGTGGTTGGATGGTGCAGTGTTGATGGTGGCATTGATGGGCTTATATACTTTATTTGAGCCATCTGAAGCCATGATTACCTATGAAGATCAATCCAATTTGTTCTCAGGTAAAGTCATTATGGCCATGAATGTGGCGATGCTATTTTCAGCTTTGTGTTATATTGCATATCTTTTTGCACCTGATTCATTCATTGGTAAATTGGGTACAGCAACGGCTTGGATTGGTGTGTATGCTGGTGGCTCTGCATTATTATTGCGTTGGTATGAATCATATTTGTTGATGGGTGGTGATATTGGTCATGCACCCGTGTCCAACTTGTATGAAGTATTTATTTTATTGTTTTGTGTGATTTGTGTGATTTATTTAACCCTTGAAAGTCGTCATAATGCACGTGGTCTTGGTGCATTTGTAATGCCGATTGTGGCAGCAGGTATTTTCTTCTCAATTTGGTTGGAGTCGATTGGGCAATCTGACATCAAACCACTTGTGCCAGCATTGCAGTCTTACTGGATGAAGATTCATGTACCGTTAAACTTTATTGGTTATGGTTCATTTGCAGTGGCTTGTGCGGCGGGTATGGCCTGGTTGTTCCGTAATCGCTTGGAAGAGAAAGGTTCGCAATCAAGATTATTATCGGTATTTCCATCATTAAAACAGTTGGATAATCTAGCTTATAAATCTGTTGCGATTGGTTTCCCCGCATTTACTTTGGCAACCATTTTAGGGGCTGCTTGGGCTGCAGAAGCTTGGGGTGGCTATTGGTCTTGGGATCCCAAAGAAACTTGGGCATTGATTGTATGGCTTGTGTATGGTGCATATTTGCATGCTAGATTCTCGCATGGTTTACAGGGTAAAACATTGGCATGGTGGGCTGTATTAGGCTTCTTGGTAACGATTTTCTGCTTCGTAGGTGTAAACATGTATTTGTCTGGTTTGCACTCATACGGCCAACTTACCTGATTTAAACTGCATTTACTTATATGTCGCTGTTTTCTAAACCTATCTTAGCTTTAGATACAGCGGCGGGTGCGTCAGTGTGTTTATTATCCCCAGATGGGGGAAGTGTATCTGCGAGCATGAACACACCGCGTGCACATTCGCGTGAGTTGCTGCCGCTGTTGGAGCAAGTTGTGACACAGCAGGCTGGTTTGCAGTGGCAAGATTTGGGTGCATTTGCTGTTGGTACAGGGCCTGGCTCTTTCACTGGTTTAAGGGTTGCATGTGCTACCGTTGCAGGCTTGAATGCATCATTGCACAAGCCTGTGTATGCGCTGTCTTCTTTAGCGATTACGGCAGAACAAGCTATGATAGAAGATGAATTATGGGCAATTGAAGATGCTAGGTCTGGGCTGGTTTATGCAGCAAAGTTTTCAGCAGGTATATGTACTGTAGAGCCCCAATGTTTAACATGGGAGTCATTCTTAAAACTTCCCGCTACGCAATATGTTGCTTTATCCGATATTTCGGTTGATTTGTCCGGCTGGGTGGCTTTACCTTTACGGCAAACGCGCGAACAAGCATTGATAGCTCAAGTGCGAAAACTTCAACCGAGTAGTAATCATAAAATGTGGGTTGAACCTTTATACTTACAAGCTTCGCAAGCGGAGAAAAACCTAGTATGAGCCAACCATTACGTGTTCTTTTTGTTTGTTTAGGCAACATTTGTCGCTCGCCACTGGCAGAAGTGGTGGTCAAATCGGTTGCCCAAGAGCAAGGCTTGTTGGATCAGTTTCATTTTGAATCGGCAGGTACAGGTAGTTGGCATGTGGGCGGTGGTGCAGACCCACGTTCAGCAAGCAAAGCCTTGGAAAAAGGTTTAAGTTTAGAAAAGCATCAGGCTCAGCAAATTACACGAAGAAACATTGGTAATTGGGATATATTTGTGGCTATGGATAGTGATAATAGGCGCAATCTGATTGCGATGGGTGCCAAGCCTGAACAAGTGGTGATGATGCGAGCTTTTGAAGGTGCAGCACAAGCACCTGATGTGCCAGACCCTTATTATGGTGGCGCTTCAGGTTTTGAAGATGCATACCAAATGCTCAAATTGAACGCACAAGGTCTGCTTCAATACTTACAACAATGTAAACAACACTCATGTTAGGTCAACTGCATACACGTTTGCGAAGAATACCTGATTGGCTACGTAGCCATGATACATTGTATTTGGGGCTTTGGTCCTTGGTTGTTGGTGTTTTGGCTGGTTATGCTGCGTTGTTGATTCGTTTTGGTATTGAGTGGGTGAGCCGAATTTGGACAGGCGAAGCCTCATGGTCAGAAGGTTTACACGATATTCACTGGTCTATTTTTATTCTTGCTCCATCCATTGCTGGTTTAATAGTGGGCTGGATTAATAACCGTTGGTTGCCTGTGACTGAAGAGCGGGTGATTCCTGGTGTGATTGAAGCATTGGCAGAGCGGGGTGGTAAAATATCATTTCGAAAGAGTAGTGGTGAATTTGTTGCCAATATTGTGTCTGTGGGTAGTGGTGCATCTATGGGGCGTGAAGCACCAACGGTTGCACTTGGTGCAGCTTTATCTTCACTGCTTGGGCAATGGTTAAATTTATCGGAAAAACAAATACGTACGCTTATTGGCTGTGGTGTAGCAGGTGGTATTGCCGCATCTTTTAATGCACCGATTGCAGGGGTTCTATTTGCACTGGAAGTTATTTTGGCGGATTATGCCATTGCCACATTTACACCGATTGTGATGTCGGCAGTGATTGCCACGGTGATTACCCGCTCTGAATTGGGAAACTTCCCTATGTTTACCATTCCAGAATTTAGGCTTGTTTCATCTTGGGAAATCCCTGCTTATATTGGCTTGGGTATCTTCTGTGGCTTGTTGGCAACGCTGATTGTGAAAGGTGTACCTGCTGCACGACATATGTATGAGCGTTATATTTCATTTCCGATTGCACGACCTGCTGTAGCAGGTTTGTTGTTGGGTTTATGTGCATTGGTGATTCCTGAAATTATGTCCATTGGTTATGGCACAGTGGATGGCATTCTCTTGGAAAATGTGGAAACCAATATGGTTGGTCAGCATTTACCTCTGATACTGTTTTTAAGTATTTTGTTGGTGATGAAGTTGATTGTTAGCATTATTTGTTCTGGTGGTAAATTTGGTGGTGGTATGATTGGTCCATCGGTGTTTATTGGGGCAACAGCAGGTGCACTTTTTGGTGGGCTTGTACATGGTATGTTTCCTACATGGACAGAATCATATGGTGCATATGCACTGGTGGCTTGTGGCGCAATGGTGGCGGCGACGATTCAAGCACCCATGAGCTCTATTTTGATGATTTTTGAGTTGTCCAATGATTATCATATTATGGTACCATTGATGACAGCATGCGTTGTTGCAGCATTGACCAAACGTGCTTTTGGTAGTGATTCTATTTTAACGGAAGTGTTGTCGGAAAAAGGTGTGAATACCGAATGGTCACTTGAGCGATCATGGATGCGTGCAGTTCCTGTATCCCGATTACCATGGCGTTCTGTGCCATCAGTGCATGTATCGGATAAACTGGAAGTGTTGAAAAAAGTATATATTTCATCGGGTAAAGGTTGTGTGATTGTGGTCAATGATGAAGGAGAAATGGTGGGTATGGTCACCTTCTTCGATTTACAAAAGTGGTTGCTTGATTCCTCACTTGACCAAGTGGTGGTGGCAGAAGAGGTCGCCAATAAGAATGTGATTAGTCTATCAGAAAATGATAGTTTATTGGATGCTATTGATATTTTAGATCGAGCTACTTTTGAACAAATGCCCGTGACTGATGCAGATAACCCGAAAAGAGTTTTGGGAATTGTATCTCGCAATGCAGTCTTTTCTACATATCATAAATTGATTGTGAAACATGGTGAAGATCATGCTGTTAAGAGTTAGTCATTGAGCTTAAATATAGCGCAACAAGCTGCAGTTGAAGCAGAAGATGGCCCTCAGCTTATTTTGGCAGGGGCAGGCTCTGGGAAAACACGAACTGTAGTGCACCGTATTGGGCATTTGATTGCTAATCGTGGTTATGCACCACATCGGATTTTAGCGGTTACTTTCACCAACAAAGCAGCTAAAGAATTACAACAACGTTTATCTGATTTAATTGGAGATGGTGGCGGGGGTGTAATTTCAGGCACATTTCACTCGATTTCACTGCGCTTTTTAAGAAGTTATGCTGATGTATTGGGTTACCCCAAAAGCTTTCAAGTCATTGATAGTGATGACCAAAAGACGTTGATAAAGCGTATTCTTAAAGCGAGAAACATTCCTTCAGACCGTTTGCACCCTTCATTTTTGAGTAGCTGGATTGAGCAACAGAAAAATGGGGGTTATTTGCCAGAGCAAGCTGAGTCTATGTTATGGAGTGGTTTAGACCTTAAAGATTTATACATTGCCTACCAAGATGAGCTTAAAACACTTGAGCGCATGGATTTCTCAGATTTAATCCTGAATTGCGTGGTATTACTTAGAGATTATAAAGATGTGGCGACTGCTATGGTTACCCGCTTTGACCATATTTTGGTCGATGAATATCAAGATACCAACCCCTTGCAACATGAATGGTTGTGCCTGCTTGCCCAAGAACATCAAAACCTTACCGTGGTTGGTGATGATGATCAGTCTATTTATGGTTGGCGTGGGGCTGATGTCCGACATATATTGGATTTTGAGCGGGTATGGCAGAATGCAAAAGTGCATAGGTTAGAAGAAAATTACCGTTCCACAGAGGCTATACTTAAGCTTGCTAATGCAATTATCAGTCATAATGAAGATAGACACACAAAAACACTACGTGCAACACGAGAAGGCGGTTTAACACCTGAATTTCACGTATGTGTAGATGAATATGCAGAAGCTCGACATATGGCAAAGTTGTTTAATGCGCGTTATGCCGATGTGCCTTGGTCAAAGATGGCGGTGTTGTATCGCTCAAACCGTCAGTCCTTAGCCATTGAGCAGATATTTCGAGAAGAAGATATTCCATACCGTATTATTGGTGGCTTAAGCTTTTTTGCCCGCATGGAAATCAAAGATGCTTTGGCATTTTGGGCGATTTTGAATGACTGCGCTGATAGCATGCATGTGTTGCGTATTTGCAACAAACCCAAACGAGGTGTTGGTGCAAAGGGTCAGGAAACGATTGCTGCTTTGCTCAGCGCAAGTGGTTTAAGGGTGGCAGATTGGGTAGAGCATATGCTGCAAGCTACATCTATGCCTGCGCCCATGAAGAAGCTGCTTCCTTTATTGCAGTTGATACATGATATAAAAGCAGAAAGCGAAGATATGCCCGATAAAGGGCTGATGTTAT
>JALWRX010000003.1 GCA_027080505.1 Ghiorsea sp. | reverse complement strand
AATACCACACACCACCTGCCATAATAATTGGTGTGTTTTCCAAGCCAAACTTATTCATGGTTGCTCGCAACTCTTTCACGCGCGGATACGGGTCTTCTGGTTGGTCAAAACGCTCTGTATTCGACAAACCATTATGCCCACCAGCAAGCCAAGGGTCTTCATAAACTACACCACCCAACAAGTCTGGTGCTTTACGGTAAGAACGTAGCCATAACGCGCGGAATGCACGCCCTGAAGATACAATCGGATAATAATGTACACCATATTGAGCTGCGATTTCAGCCAGTTTAAATGGCATACCTGCACCACAAGTTACCCCATGCACTATACCTTTAGCTTCTTGCAAAATACCATGTAAGATTTGTTGCGCACCACCCATTTCCCAAAGAACATTGACATGTAAACGTCCATTCCCACCAGCAATATCATGTGCTTGGCGTAGCTGAGTCAAACCACCTTCAATACCAAACTGCACCAGTTCTTTAAACCGCTCTTTACGGTTTCTTCCCTTATAATCAACTGGAATAATCTTACCTTGTTCATCAAGACGACTAGCATTAACTGCAGATACCGTACCAATTCCACCAGCTTTAGCCCACTCACCAGAGGTTAAACCTGTGGAAATGCCCACCCCCTTACCACCTTCAATCAGTGGCAGAACCTCTTTGCCAGAAATATGCATGGACTCTAAATTGAATGACATAAAAACACCTTAAATATGATATTAAAAATACTACAAAAATACAAAAGCAGCAACGCTTTTAAAGCTTACAAATCAATTATATTCCACAGCATAAGCAATACCATTAAACAGCACAAGTTCATTCTATTTTTTACAAATTTTATAAGGGTAAAAAAAACCTGTTGGGTACATAGATAACAACAGCCTTTTACTCGCCAAACAACTTTCCAGCCTTGTGCTTTAAGCATGATTCAACTGCAGGATTACTAGCTTTTTCTGATACATCATCCACGGGTAAACTGGGTGTAAAGTCTCCAATATCAGTAAATTCAATATCTACATCTTCAATATTTGACTTATGTGCCACATTTTGGTGTATGCCTTGCTTAATCATATCTTGAATAACATCAACAGATACTGCATCACGAGGCTTTTGCTTACTCAACTCTTGTTTTTCAGCGGTCTTCTCATGTTCAATGATAAGCTCAACTGTCGAAACATATTTGTCCTCCTTAACATCACTTTCCTCTTCAAGAGGAATCAAATCTAAAAACGCATGTTCATCACGTTCAGTTACATTATTCCGTTCTGATGTTGGTATCATTTCATGCGTATCCAAACCGAACAAGTCTGTATCTCCAAAATCTATTGTATCATCACCTTCATATATAACATCTAGCTCATGCTGTGCCGTTCCCAACTCAATATGTATGTCACCCGTAAGTTTCGATGCTTGCTGCAAAAAGTTCTCAAGAATTGTAATTTTTAATGTTAATGCTTTAGCAGCACCGACTTCATCTTGCGCCTGATATATAAGAACCACATCTTGATAAACTTTGATGGCTTCAGTTGTCTTTTCCATTTTTTCAAGACAAAAAGCATAACGAATTTTAATATCAATCATGTCTTGCATGGACTTATCTTGCAGTACAAGGCCATACAAACGCTCTGCTTCAACAAAGTTCTCCTGCGCCACAGCTTTCCGCGCTTGGCGTAACATCGCTGGAATTTTCATGTGTTGCTAATGTGTACTCCCTAACGATTCAGTATTATTGTGATACAAATTACATTTAAAGCCTGAACGGAGTTTGAAACAATATGCTTATGTTTTCAAGATTAAATCAGATACAATATAAAATCACTTATTATTGAACAGTAAATTAACTACAAAAGATAAAAACTAAAACACTTCTTTCTACTTATGCATAGATATAAAAAAGATGATATTGAGGCTTATTGCACCCATCTAAAATACTGCATCCAAAAGCGGCATTGAGTCGCTTATTCTTATCTAAACTATTGCATAAGAAAGGATATATTAAGTCTCTCGGTTTAACTTGAACCAACGCACAAAAAAGAGTGACATTGAGTCACTCTGTTTGACTTTGAACTAGCGCACAAAAAAGAGTGACATTGAGTCACTCTTTTTTGTTTGCTGGTACGGGGACTGGACTCACATTTAGCTATAAAAGTGAGTATATGTAGTATATTACAATCTCAACCCACAAAATATACCATCAAAAGTACCAACAAATAAATTTGTTGCCAATGAGTCTCCTATATAATAGATAGTATGGTATTACACCACACAGCTTCAAAAAATATAAGCGTTACCTATTTACTAGGCTGTAAATCATATCTAACTTCCATACTTTTACACACCTAGCCCTGACAAAGTATGTGATTACTAAATCAAATTGTTGGTTAAAATTATACAAAAAGGATTAAAAAAGAAAAAACTAAACAATTAAACACTACAAGAAAAAGCTGTTTTGCGGCGTGATAATGAGCGCGGGTTCTTCGCGCGAATGACTGAGCGTATGAACAACTTCAATACCTCTATTTACTAATAAATGGAACGATACTTTTTCTGTTCAAGATTGTAGTTGCGCTACAGGATGGATAAAAAAACTCAAGAGAAAGATATAAGAAATAAACATTAGCTGTAAACAATGTTAACGCTACTATGACGGCCATACTTTTACACACTTATCCTGCCAAAGTATGTAATTAGGGCATTTCACCCCCTATACTTTGACAGCTGAAACTTACCCTAAACCATTAATAAACAACAACATATAGCATACTTTAACATACACCATGATTGTTAAAATATATAATAACCTCTCTGCTGCATAACCTATTATCTGTGTACGCCTGTAGGCTTTGACCTCAGAAGATTCTCCTATGCCTTGAGACCTGCCCTATTACAATTGCCTGGATACCATGTGCTGTAGTGTTTCCTAGCCTAAGTGAATCATCATACCTTTGGGTCTTTCGTTCTTCCGTGGAATATACTGTCATTCTTTCCTCTCATTATTGACCCACTTTAAACCGTGATACTTTTTTAAGAAGGTAGCAACTAGCCTGATAGTAGGAGGGGCTTCAACTACTGATAGTTTCATATACCTTGACAAGCTTGCTATCCCGATTAAATTTGACTATTATAGTATACACATAAAATATATATGCATATAATAATAATCAAATTGGAGGCCGCGTGGCTAAAAAAAGAGTTTACTCCCCTTACTGTATTGAAGCTACCATTTTACTAGGTAAGCAAATAAAGTTAGCACGCAAACAGCGGAAGTGGTCAGAACATGACTTGGCTGAACGTGCTAATATATCCCGAGCTACACTTCAAAAGATTGAAAGGGGAGAGTTATCCTGCGCAATAGGGCTTGTATTTGAAGTTGCCAATCTTGTTGGTATCAAATTATTTGATAGTGAACACATTCCATTGCGTAAGCATATCGAGGGCGTAGATGATAAAATTGCATTGCTACCCAAGTATGTGCGTAAAAGTAGTCAGGTTTTAGATGATGACTTCTAAGCTATTGAATAAAGAAGCTTATGTATGGGTTTGGCTTCCAGGCACAACCACTCCAGTGGTGGCAGGGAAAATCGTAGTTGAAGGAAGGCAGATCTTATTTAATTATGGTAAAAGTTACCTTGAAAGGGAAAATAAGATTTCTATCTATGCTAAAGAACTACCGCTTCGCTCAGGTAGGCTGCCATTATTAGATGGTTTGAGTATGCCAAACTGTATCCGTGATGCTTCTCCAGATGCATGGGGGCGGCGCGTACTTCTTAACAGAACTTTTGGACGTAAAAGCACTCGTATAGACACAGCTGAAGTTGATGAAATTACGTATTTGCTTGAGTCTGGCTCGGATAGAATAGGCGCTTTGGATTTTCAACATTCTCCAACCGAATATATACCTCGATCCTCTGTAAATGTTTCCCTCGATGAATTATTGGAGTCGGCAAAGCGTGTTGAGCAGGGAGAGCCGCTTACGCCAGAGCTTGACCAAGCTCTTTACCATGGAAGCTCTATAGGAGGAGCCCGCCCCAAGGCATTGATTGAGTCTAATAATAAGAAGTATGTTGCTAAATTTTCAGCAAGTAGTGATGTTTATAATGTGGTGAAAGCTGAATTTGTAGCAATGCGTTTGGCAAAACTTGCAGGGCTTGATGTGGCTGAGGTCATTCTAACACAATCATCGCATAAAGACGTGTTACTTATTGAACGTTTTGATCGCGTTCACAGTTCAGAAGGTTGGGAACGAAAATGTATGGTCTCTGCATTGACCCTTTTTGAGTTGGATGAGCTTATGGCACGCTACGCTAGTTATGAAAAACTAGCTGAGATAATAAGGTATAATTTTAGAGATGCCTCTAAGACACTCAAAGAGCTGTTTTCACGTCTTGTTTTCAATATACTTGTAGGAAATACTGATGACCATGCTAGAAATCATGCTGCATTTTGGGACGGTGACATGTTATCTCTTACACCTGCCTATGATATATGCCCACAAAGCCGAGCTGGTAATGAAGCTACACAAGCTATGCTAATATATGGGAATGAGCGTAGGAGCAAGCTTTCATACTGTGTAGAAGCGGCACATCATTTCTTACTAACGCGAGAAGAAGCAAATCAACTAATCGCAAAACAGAGGCAAACCATCGAAGACAACTGGTTGATAGTTTGTGATGAGGCAGAATTAAGTAAAATTGAAAGAGCCTACCTTTGGCAGAGGCAAATATTAAACCCATTTTCTTTTGAGAGAGTGTAAATTTACAGTCTCGTCTCTTTAATTCTATCGTTATTCTTCCTGCTCGCCGCTAGCTTCATTTTCCAGTTTTGTTGGCAGACTCCACTTCACTTTTGAACCTGCTCCGTACCCATCCCTTTTTTTCACTGCACCAAGCTTATGTTTAGCGCGCTCTACGCCTCGCCATGGTATTCCGTCTTTTTTTGCTCGTTTTTTTAGGTCATTATTTGACACTGCTACATAAGATAATGCTTCTTTTAACCATTCTTCTTCAACATGATTATTTGACTGCGTGAAGTCCGTCACGTTCAACAATTCATCGGCTGTACCACTCAGGCAGTCAGCCCACTCTATAAATTGACCTTCCACGCCATCAGCTGTCACCTGTTTTGATTCAATACTATACTCTATCGCACCACCACTCTCTCCGACATTTGATTTTGCACGCACTAAGCGACTTAACACTCCACTTTTTTGTGGCTGACTAGTAATTAGTACTAGCCGTGCAACAGCACCAAAGGCCAGTGAGCCAGTGACTCGTTCTGTAGGGTTTCTGCCCATTGTTCCTTTCGAAAGGTGTGTAATGCCCAAAACTGCTGCGCCCAACTGAGCCGCCATATCAACAACGGGTTGTAGTGATTTGCGAACTTCTGTATTTTTGTGACTATCACCTCGAATTACAGCAACAACAGGATCTAAAATAATCAACTTTATATCAGGTATTGACTGTAGTGTGTCCTGTAAACCTTGTATATCTTGGTCTGGATAAAACTCCCTAACATCATCATTATGGTGATTACCTCTGCCCCCCGCGAAATAAACCTTAGTTAAATCCGCACCGCTCGCGGTCAGGCGGGGAAGCAAACTATCTTCAATATCATCTTCACCAGACCATATCAACACCGATCCTGCAGCACTTCCCGTCAAGCTTCCATCGGGCAACACAGCATTATCACGAGTTATTGCTGCTGCTAAACTCAATGCAATTGTTGTTTTTCCTGTGCCTGCCACACCTGCAATCAAATGTAATTTTCCAGCGGCAAGCCAACCTTTCCAGAGCCATTTTATTGACCTCATTTGCAGGTCGCTTGCTCTCACTAAACCAATACCGTCTGTTGTAGTATAACAGGCTTCATATTTTGGCAGTGCTGTCATCATAACTTCCTGATGATTCAGCATATTTTCATTAAATTTCTTTTTGCTTTTTGCCAACCCATTTTTCTTGTAGTAGTCGTTCCAATTCAAGTTCTTGCCTTGCACACCAGGTGCAATACTTACCATGCCATTGATTTTTTTTGCCACCGCCACAGCTTTACCTACTTCTGTGTTTTTTTCGCTTTTCTGATCGTTATCTGCTGCAATGATAATTTTACCACGTGGCAACCTACTTCGCACTAATGATGCAATATTTAAGAAGTTATTAGTATCAAAGACGACCAGCACATTACACTTCAAAAACATCCATATCGTCACACACGTTTCATAATCTTTTGTGATGACTGTATCTACACCTTTCTTTTCTGCGGTCAGTAAAAAGTAACCACCCTCAATTTTTGAACCTTTCAAGAAAGTTTTCACACCTTCTCTAGAAATATACTGTAACCCACACACTTTCTTGTTGCGTTTTATAGGAATAACCAACTTATTATTCAACTGACGAATATCTATCGGCTCTATACATTTCTCAATAAGGTAGGGGTGATTATGGTCAGGTTCTTCAGCTGCTTGATATACTTGTTCAAACGATATTTTTGATTCAGACTTATTTTTACTTAGCTTGCCAGATGATTTCCCCTTAATTCTATTTATCATTTGTTTCTCCTTCAATATTTTTAATAAAATTATCAATATCTGCGGAGCGCCAAGCTACGGTGCGACTTGATAACCGAACAGGCTGAGGGAATCCCTTATGTTTAACCCCAAACAGCCACGTACTTCGCGATATGGGAATGAGTTGAAGCACTGTATCCAATCGATAAAACGCTGGTTTAACATCAGTTTTTTTAAGCATAAAGCCTCCTTTTTCAAATTGCGAAAGCGGAAGGCTACACCATGCTAAAGCACAAACTAAGTCAGGCTGGCATGTTTTTATCAAGTGCTAAAAAATAAAATTAGGACAAGTGTGGGTTCAAGCGTGCAGGCACTTAACCAAAGTTGTAGATTATTGTGTATTACCCGGTGAAGTTTGCTGCTTAATGTTTTTATACCGATAAATTAGAACACTACGAGATGGTTACTCAACGACAGTAACTTTATAAACCATGCTTTTTTTGCATTCCAAAGGTTTCAATGGCAGCCGTGCTATAATGCCCAATCTGACTTAGCCACTATATTACCTATCGGTGAAAGAAGCAGCCTTTGAAACATACTGAACACTTACGAACCAATAACAATTTCAAGAAGATGAAACTATCGAAACAGATAGGTACAGAATACAAACAAAATCACTACACCTTACTCACATCGAACAAGCTTGCATTCCTATGAATGAAGTAAACTTTTGTTGTATAATATAACGCACCCAAAAGACCTACTGTAGAGCAGACGAAAATATTAATCTCCCATAGTCCCTTGGAAGCTAAATCTTGTGTCAACGGTGCTACAAGCGATATAAGCGCATACAGCGCAGAGAACAAATAGGTAAAGGTTACCGAACGGTTTAACAAAGCCCGTTCAACCCTTGCTATAACCACGGTTTTTAGGTAGGCATCTTTTGTACTCACGGCTTTATCGCCACCTCTTGATTTATACCTTTCATAACCGCCAATAGCTTCAAGCCCTATTTTATCCCACAAGTCCTTTATGCGAATTTGCAATATCTTTACGGCTATAGATACCACTAACACAGCTATGATTCCTAGTGGTTGCCCTACAATCCACCCACCAGCATACAGTGCAACACATAAAAGTACCGCAGATATTGCCGCAATACCTTCCCCACCTGTGTGCATATTTATGCTATTAGGATGAAAGTAACTTTGCTCGTAAAGTTTCAAGTCATCTTCAATATCATATATATAGGCATAAATCTCATCTACATCTATTTCATCATCTTGATTATTTATCATTGTCTAAGCCCCTTTGCACTGTATTTTCAATTAGAGGTTCCACTTTTTTCTCAATGCGACCATCAACACAATCATCAACAACATGATACCCGTTTGACCAGCACTGCCTGCAACACAGGATGTTTGATTGTTTGTATTGGTCGTATTACCTGCACCCAATGTATCAACGAATACAATGTTTTTTGATAAGCTGTCTGCAACATACAAGTTATCCTGTCCATCAACGCCAACGCCCGTAGGTGATGCAATAGCGGCACTTGCTGAATCCATGCTGCTGCCAGCTTGCATTGACGTGTTTGAGCCATTGCCTGCGATAGTTTCAATAAAGCTGTTAGAAATCATGCGCACCCGATTGTTGCCCGTATCAGCCACGAAGATATTGCCCTTGCTGTCCACTGCCACAGCCATAGGCGTGTTGAACTGTGCAAATGACTTAAGACCACCGTCGCCATAAAAGCCTGCTTGTCCTGTGCCTGCAATCGTGTTGATTGTACCAAACGCAATCTCGCGCACTGTATGGTTGCCAATTTCAGTGAAGATGATGTCACCCGCCCCATTGCTTGCCATGCCGTATGGTGTGTTCAATGTGGCTTGCAATGCATTGCCACCATCACCTGAATAACCTGCTGTGCCTGTGCCCGCAACGGTTGTCACAACGCCCGAAAGCGAATCAATCTTGCGAATCACGTTGTTACCCGAATCAGCAATATAGATGTCATTGTTGCTATCAATAGCGATACCTGCGGGTGAGTTGAATGTGGCAAGCAAAGCACTTGCTCCATCACCCGTATAGCCCGCTTGCCCTGTGCCAGCAATCACCGTTGCAGTGCCAGCATTGGCATTGGTTGTGGTAATCTTGCTAATGGTGTGCGTTTGCATATCAGTAAAATAGATGTTGCCCAAGTTATCTGTAGCAATGCCGCCAATTGCGTTGGCGTTGGCAGATGTACCACCTGCTTGGTTGACCTGTGCCATGGTTACCATTGCCCCACCTGCTGAAACCTGCATCAATGTGCCTGCTGTTGCATCAGCATATAAAACTGAACCGCTTGCCTTATTAAAGGTCATAGCCGAGATGTTTGCTGCCCCTGTTTGGTTCCAAACCGATGCTGTGCCTGCGTATGCTTGTGTTGAGGCAACAATTAAAGCCGTTGCCAATATTGAAATTAAAACTGTTCTCATCAAATCATCTCCTTACAACCCAATAGTCACAACTTACATGGAAAAAACTTATCGACACGGTCACAGGTCACATTTTCTTAAAAAGTCCTTCGATGAAACATGTGAGCAATGTGCAGTCAATATGTAACCGGTGCACAACATTGCAACTTACATGCAACCAAGTTGCAAAGGGGATGCAGCAATATGCAAAAACACGAAAGATACGGTTGATTATTGTACCTCTTGCATCATGTGCAAAAGAACCTCCCCCTTTGTTTGCATAGTGTTGCACATCGGTTGCAACATCCTATAAGTCGTTTAATAGCAGTGTCTTGCACATTGATTGCAACCCGTGTGCAATCTGTATGCAAAGTTGCAACTTTTGGCTAATGCAAATCGAGGTCAATACCAAACCGACTTGGGCGATGTGCAATCTCAAGCGTTTGGTTTATACCGTCTTTTGCAACTTCAAATGTGCCGTCCTGCAATCGTTTTTCTAGGTCATCTTTGAACTTGAGGTGAGCATCAAAAACGGGTCGCGTTTTGTCGGTAACTTCTAATATCGAACCATCTTCTAAGGTGTAAAACTTTTGAGAACCATGCTCTGAATCAGTATAAAACAAGTTGAAATGCTCAGTCATTTCAGTAACACCATAAGTATCAAGCATGTTTTGCTTTTCAGCGACACTTAAATCCAACAAGGTTACTTGAATAGTCTGCCCCGCTTCTTCCCATTGCATGATGGCAGGGGGAATACTCTCAAGCATAATTTGCCACTCATGCTCTTGCTTCATATCCACATCACGTTGAAACTGCATAGTATTCATCAGCTCACGTATGCGGTTATCAATAAATAAAGTAGCGTTATCTAGCAAGCGTGCTTTGGCTTGCTGCATGCGTTGTTGTTCTTGCACTAAGGTTTTCAGATTCAATAACACTGCTTGCCTTTCATCATCACTTAAATCATGTTCTAATAACTGATTCACACATGCCATTTTTTGCATTTCGTTATTTTGAACCACTTCAAGAAAGCCTGAATCCTTATGTGATGTTAAAAACTGCATGTACTCAGCCCATGCCACAGCAGATACGCACATGTGGCGAATATCCGAGGTGGATACTGAAACAGAGTTGTAACCACGACTAAAGCCATAGTAATTAGGGTGATCAGGATTAAACACATCGCCAACCATAGGACGTGTAATTTGCGCAAAGTGCTCTGGTCTGCCAAAGGTGGTGTTCTCACCCATATCACGCGAAAAGTCGCGTACATAGCCATATATTTGCCGTTGTTTACCTGCACCATCTTCAAGGTTGCACTCAATCTTGGTCGCGTGTTCTACTAACCGTTTTTCGAGGTCATCTTTCATGCTGGGGTCTTGAAGGTAAGTAAAGGCTTTCTCTAAATCCTCTTTGCTTGCAGGCTTGATTCGCTCAAAATTAAAACCTTTCTCCAAGTAGGTGCGCATGAGTACATCGTAACCAGACAACACCTTGACCAAGGTTTTCATGCGCTCGCTTTGGGTGCCTGCATATTCAATGCCTGAAAGTAAATCTTCAACATAGCCATGGTAATTTTTTTCGCGCTGGCGGATAGTGGATACACGGTCATGCATTTCAAGCAGAGACCGTTTATGGTCGTAATCCTCTTTGGATAATTCAGCCAGCAGTTCTTGGCTGCGTTCTTTATGTGCAATTGCCTCGGCAATCTCCTTGTTATACTTCGCCTTCCATTGCTTGCCATACGTTTCGTATGCTTCTGAACGCATGTTTGCAGCTTTAAGCTTGGTTTCAAGGTAGTCTACTTTGGCTTCGGCGTGCTTTGTACGGGCGGTCTGGGTGTCTAACTTGGCTTTGCCTGTGTTAACCTTGGCTTCGGCATGCTTTGTGCGGGCGGTCTGGGTGTCTAACTTGGCTTCGGCAAGTTTAAGCTTTTTCTCCAAAACCTCTGCATAATGCACCCATAGGGCATGTGCGTTTTGCCACTCACGCAACGACTCACCCAGCGAATTGTTGCGTGCCATAGCGATACTTTGCTGTAATCCAATTCCACTCATAATCTGCCCTTAGTTTTTTAGATTAACTTTTCCCATGGGCTAAGCACCACCCATACCAAGCTTATTCGACATAAAAGCAACAGTGCCATCTTTATAATACTGCTGCAACATAGATTTAGTGATTTTTACCATAGCAATCATCGCCTTCAATGCTTGCAAAACTAAGAGCGCCTTGGGTCAAAGGTTGACGTAGGTTTCGGCAAAGGCAGCACTGTTGCGAAATCGTCTTCATCTATAAAATCCCAGTCAAAATCATCAGGGTCTAAGCCTGCCATATCATGGTTACTAACCATATCTTCATATACAAACTGTGGGTTAAGGCACGCTATAGGGTATGGTGATTTCCAAGGATTTTCACCCCGCACTTTTAAAACACCTCCCCTTTGTAGCATTTCATCTAACCATTCCCGTGATTTGTGAATCATCTCTACGCCACCCAGAGCCAACGCATTCGGTTGTTCAATCACATAAATATGCAGAGATTGGGGGATTTGTGTGATAATACCATAATCATGCAAACAACTTACATGCCCATACAAAGGCACCCGAACAACACTGCGGATAGCATCAAACAATGAGAATACTCCAGACAGAACATTGTGGTAACAGCCATCCCCCACCTTGTCGACGACTCCCTGTTCACAAAGCTGATGAAGTGTATCTCTTACATCAATATACCCTCTTTGTGCGAGTGTATCTGCACGCAAGAAAGGCTTTAACTTGCGCAACTCATGACCTGTTAAAACTTTAGACATAGGAACGCATAGTAAAGCTGCGACATGTATCAATAGTCACCGCCCTAATCTTTTCAAAAATATCGTTGCTGATAAAATGCTTATACACCTCTGGTGGCAGCCTACACTCCAAGTCCTTTTGCAGGCTTGATGAGCTTCCCATGCTCTTATCAATGGATTGTAAGGTATGCAAAACGTCTGCTGGGGCATACCCATAAACAGCACATGCATTTTTAACATGCTCTAATGAAGGATAAATCCCTTTTTTCGTCATCCACCATATATCATAAGCATCTCTTACCTTAAAAGATGGACGCATTGCCAAAGCCACCATTTTATCTCCCATCATCGTATCTAGGGTTGCCGTAGGAAAAACCAAGTCCGTAAAACTATCTATATCCATGTTTGAAGAAGCATAATCCGTCATATCTTGGGCTGGATAACATGTAATATTCACCTCAATATCCCTATGCCAGCCTTCAATGTTCAGCTTCATTGTTGCTGTCATCACCTGTGTTTCAAGGTTAACCTTTGATGTCCATGTCATACGCATATTTGGATATTCAAGCATCATTATTTGCTGAATATCTTTCATCAGCAAAGGTAAGGCACGATGATAGGTGGCTACCGATTGCTTATGAATGATAAAATCCAAACCTTCTGATTGTAATGAAGATTGATACATTACCTTTAAAGATGCACCACCATGAAAAACGATATCACTGGCTTCGATAACATCAGCAAGTGACAGCACCCTCAAGAACGCCAAGTGAGCAAACGATACTATTTCATTGCTAAGTTCTCTTGTATTGCTTCTCATATTAAATATCGCCAAACCTTTTAGCTATCTTGTAGTTGTTCATCTAACTTCTGTTGCAAACGTTCCCATTGCTTCATGAGTTGCTCGCGTTCCTTTTGCAATGTTTGTAGGTCACTAGGTGCAGTTTCTTGTACAGGCTTTATATATAAAGGAATATTAAGTTTGAATTGATTCGCTTTAATGGTTTCAAAGTGACTAAGCGTGGCATATTGCGGGATACTTTCCCGCTGAATATATGATTCGCAGATACGGTTGATGTGTTTTTCACTCAATGTGTTTTGATATTTATCCGCAATATAATCTTTACTCGCATCAAGCCATAATACCGATGTGTCAGGTCGCTGTTGTTTAAAAATAAGTAAGACCAGTGGCGCAGACATAAACGGCATCATTTTTTCAGGTAAAGCTATGACCGCATCCAAGAGGTTATCTTCAATAAGTCTTTGCCTAATCGCTCCCTCTGTAGCTGAGCGAAACAATATGCCATGTTGTGCCAATACTGCCATACGACCATTCTCAGGGCACATAGATGCAACCATGTGCGAGATATAAGCATAGTCTAAACGCGTTGAAGGCATACCCCATTGAAAGCGTTGAAAATTATCCTTGAGTTCAATGTTTTTGACAGACCTTCCCCAAGGAGGATTACCAACAACAATATCAAACCTTTGTAATTGGTTTTCTTGATGTATGGGCTGAAGTAGGCAGTCGCTATGTTTAATACCAAAAGGTTTCTTTCCATATAACATGAGCGTGAGCTGGGTAGTAATCCAGCGTTTTTGTGAGGCTTCTTGCCCAAAAACATCGACTACCGCATGATGACTACAAGCCGCAAGCAAGCCACCTGCCCTGCAAGCTGGGTCATAAACCGAGTTACTTTCTTGAGGCTGCATAAGCCTTGCAACCAAGTTTGCGATACTCGTAGGGGTCACAGCTTCCGCATCATCTCCTGACTTACTATCCTCAAGCAAAAGATAGCCAATGACATCTGCAAAGCCTTCGGTTTTACTATAATGCAGTAGGTTTTGGATATTTTGAAGTACGGCATGTAGCGTATATTCACTATTATTAACCGAATCATCTTGGAATGAAGTGGCTTGGCATATTGTAGTCCAGTCTTCATCATTTCTTAGGCTTGATGCAATTTCATCAAGCTGCTCAGCATTGTACTGAGTGAAGTGTTCAGGGGCATACTCGCAGCATAATAAAAGCAACAGTATATGATTGATAGATGGGTACTGTTGTAATGTGGATATACAAAGCGTTTGAATATTTGATGATGTATTTAAGAGTGTAGTCATGGTGTTTCCTTTGAGTCATCAAGGAAGTGTTGTGCAATCGCATGTTTATAGGCTTCATGTTTTGATGCCATGCTTTGCAATAGTTTCTTTTGCTCTAGCCAAAGCTGGTAGGCTGCCATGATTTGTTCTTGTTTTTTAATATGCGGCAGCTTTAGCTCCAAGTTCTCAAGTACAGGTTTACGAATACCTATGGTTCTTGAGCCTTCCGCTTCAGTGCGAAAATATTGTTGGGCAGCTAACTGATTCATTTGCCATGCTAAGAAACCTGAATGTATCTTATTAGTATCATGAGGACGAATTAAAAACAGATGCGGTGATAAGATAGTATCCTCACTACACTGTTGAACATCTGCAGCATAGTTATGGTTGCCTCTGGCTTTAAATATCACATCACCACACTGTAAATACTTGGTTTTTCCTTGCCGTTTCTCGCGGTTGATGAAATGCATGCGTACAACACTATCCCAAATCAACTCACCATCACTTGAAATATCTTTCATTTGTACAATTTTCACATCCCCATCGGCATCAGGGGATATTTTATTGCGAATAGGTTCACCAGCATAAACCGTTGCAATGTCTTTTAATGTTATCGTTTGCATACCCGAACCATCTCACACTATTGGCAATAATGCAATTTTATTTGACACGTCATGTGTGCCAGCTACACTTCCACACTTTCAGTGATAGCGCAGATTGTAAACTGAGGATTAGGAGGCTAATTATGCAAACAATATTATTTTCAGGGTCGGGATTGGGCTATTGTAGCGATGATGATCTGGAGCGATACAAACCCATATTTGAGATCTACGTTGTTGACCCTAACGCTCACAAGATAGGAGCGACGCGAAACAAGTCTCAGTGTGACTACTTTGTGGGCGGAAAATTAGATTCCCTATCTCAGCATCCACAGATTAAAAACCTGGTTCACTGCCTAAAACCATCAAGCAAACCTTTAGGTGTGAACGTAGCTATGGCTGGAAACTATGATTCTTATCAAACAAAAAGTTTCTGTCATCTCATTTCAGATACTGAATCACAACAGTGTAAATTTGGACATTATGACATATTGGTTACTAAAACTATTGATGCTGACTCAATAGATGCTATTACAATGTCCAATGTAAAGCTTGTTGTATACTCATTACCTCAGGGCGACCAAGTACTCCAAAGCATTGAAAAGAATATCGCATACCTTGGTATTCCTTTAAACACATATATGATTCTAGATTGCAGCAAGCCTCTAGATACACCATCTGCTTACATTGAGGCTATCCAACATAGCCCTACCCCAATTTGGAATAAGCGCATACCTGACCACCTCATGAAAAGCAATTTTGATTCAATAGTTGGTATGGGGGAAGATGTAGGTATGAATGAAGATGAGGCTTGCTTTCAACTTTTTGACCCTAAATTGTTAAAGAAAAAGGTTCAACGTTATGGTAAAGATAAACTCAATACTTTTCTAACAAGTCTGCAAGAAAACATTCCCAATGGAAAAATAAGTACATGCCCTTTACCTGAAGACTTTCATAATATTATGGATGATTTATTAGCGAAGTTTCCCAACTTTAGCCAAGTCATTGATTATTTACGCAACCACCTTGTATTGGAGCAAATTCGGACAACCCCAACGCTCAATTTCGGTGCGCCAATCCTGCTTGATGGACCACCAGGCATTGGGAAAAGTGCTTTTTTAATATCACTGGCAAAGCAACTGGGGACTTATTTCGAGAATCATGCATGTGCAAGCGCAAGTAATGGATTTGATATTAAAGGTTTAACTTCTGGTTACAACGGAGGTAAGGAGGGGCTTGTTTGCCAAGCTCTAATCAAAGGCAAGGTATCTAATCCAATTATTTTATTGGATGAAGTTGAAAAAGGGAAAACAAGCAGCGATGCGGGAAGCAGTGTACATAGTGTGTTATATGAATTACTGGAACCTATCAATGCGAAAATGTTTAAGGATGAGTTTATTGATTTAAATCTTGATGCGAGTCAAATCATTTGGTTTGCAACATGCAATAATATTGATGAACTACCAGCTCCCATCAAAGACCGTTTTCATGTGATAAAGGTGCAAGCCCCTAATAATACTGAACTTAGAAGTATTATTAAAAACATGTATCGAGAATATGTTGAGACGAAAGATTTTAAAGTGGATAAAGTCAGTCCAGATTTAGATGAGCAGGTTGTGTCTATGTTAACCACTGATTGTTATTCACTGAGAGGAATAAAACAATTGCTAGGCAATGGGTTGGGGCGTGCGGTTCAACGTACATCACCTGAACAACAAGTCGTACTCAAAGCTTGCGATATTCCTCAATTAGAAATGTTCAACCCCACAGGGGAAGATTTGATATTACAGTAAAAGGTTCGCTATGAAAATACAAATATTGTCAGATATACATTTAGACCATGCGCCATTCAACGATGTGAAACCCTGTGCCGATGTAGTGGTACTTGCAGGAGATATCGCTGAAGGTGTCGATGGTGTGACATGGGCAAAGGAAAACTTTGATATGCCTGTCATCTATGTGGCAGGAAACCATGAATATTATGATAGTTCTTGGACGATGTCAGAATGGAACTACTACATCAAAAGAGAAGCAGCAGGGTCGAATGTTGTGGTGCTGAATAATGAAACTGTTGTTATTGAAGGCGTGCGCTTTATAGGAAGTTCACTTTGGACTGACTTACAAGCGGTGCCCCATGCTTTGTATTCGGATGAGTATAATATTTTGGTGGATTACACAGCTGAGGAGCAAATATTTTTTGAGAAAAAGTTTGCACAACGGTTGTTTGAAAAAAACAAGGCATGGTTAAAAGAAGCGTTGTCACAACCATTTGCAGGAAAGACTGTGGTGGTAACGCATCATGCACCCTCACTGCAAAGTATTCATCCTCAATGGGAAGGTCATGCATGGAATCCATGTTTCAGCAGTGATTTAGAATGTTTGATGGGTAGCCATGTTTCTCTTTGGGTACACGGACATACGCACGACAGCTTTGATTATAAGGTAAATCATCAAACGCGGGTCGTATGCAACCCTAGAGGGTACCCGAGTGCATTTGGCAGTTGGGAAAACAGGCTGTTTGATCAAAATAAGGTGGTGACTATATGAAGGTGTATAAGATGGAGAATGGTATTGAATATGTGTTGGAATCAGAAATGAATGAAGCAGATAGAATAGCATTTAAACAACATCAGCTCTTGGCACAATGCCCTGTCCCAAATGATTTAGCAGAGGGTGATCAGGCACATTATGCTTGGGATTGGCAACGTTGGTACGAAAGGAATCGATAAATTCAGCATTTGAAATTGCACCTTTAATTTGAATTCAGGGCTACTGAAGCGGGTTTGGAGAAAATAATGGATGTTTACATGGAGGACAGGCATGTTGGGCGGCTTATCATTCATGAGAAGTCATCTTTATTTATTTACAGCAAGGATTGGATAGCTCATGGGTTTCCCATTACGCCAAGTATGCCGTTGAATGTTAGGGAGCACTATGCGGTAGGTGTACATGGCATATTTACGGATACTACCCCAGACAGCTGGGGCAGAAAGCTTATACAGCGCTTTCAGGGTGGGTATATTTCAGAGCAGGATTATATCTTGAGAGTGTCTGACCAGCTTAGGCTTGGCGCACTGAGATTCTCACTTGATGGCGGGATGACGTATGAAGGTAAGGGAAAAGGTGTGCCTTCTGTTTCATCGCTTACCCACTTTAAACTTTTGGTAGATGCGATGATGCGCGGTGAGGGCCATGATTACAGTGAATTAGTGTCAAATGTCTCTCTGGGTGGAGCGCGAGCAAAGCTCGTTGTCTGTGATGATGATAAAATGTACTTGGCAAAAATACCTCAGATTACAGACAACCATGATGTCGAAGGTTTAGAGTATATTTGCTTAGAACTTGCAGCATCGGTAGGTATTAATACCACCAAAAGCATGTTATATGGTAGCGAAGGCAAGCAAACATTGCTTCTGGAGCGCTTTGATAGGCATGAAGACTCAAGAATACATTATATGTCTGCTATGACCCTGATGGGGCTTAAAGATGGCGAAAGCTGCACCTACGTTGAGCTTGCCCTTGAAGTTGCAGACAAGGTGAGTAGCCACTGCCTACAAGAGTTATACAAGCGTATGCTTCTGAACATTCTGGTTGGGAACACAGACGACCACCTTAAAAATCATGGATTCCTTTATATCGGCGGTCGGTGGCAACTCTCCCCTGCCTTTGACATAACAATGAGCAAACGCCCCTACGGTGCCAATCATGCATTGAGAATCAATGGATGCGAACCAGACACCTTTGATACAGCATTAGACGTAGCAGAATACTTTAGTTTAGACAATATCGATGCACAGAGCATCATGATTGAAATGGCAGGTAAAGCGCAAAAAGTACTATTGGGCAATGCAACCTGTAAAAAAATAATCAAAAAACAAAGGGTTGTTGATTACGTGTTTATTAATGAAATCAAAGCGACTGCAATGCAGCAAGAGCTATGACAAATTGACTGAATTTATTTAATCTGCAAACTACTTCGCTATTCATTAAGGGGTAAGGGGCGACTTAACACCATGACCACATCACACAGTGCAAAAATGACATCATATTTTCGCAGATCATTGATAGATGCAGAAAATCAATGTCCCGACAACAAAGCAATAAGCGAAGCACTCGGCATTGCTAAAACCAGCAAGTCGAAACAAGCATATATCGCACTCAACCGCAGCCATTGGGAAGCTGGTACCCTTCCTCAAGAAGTCGCACAGCACATTTTACAATCTAAGCCTCAACAAGAAATTGCTATATTCCCCCGTGTAGATACCCTCATTAATAAAAACAGCTCACAAAACCAGTATTTTGTACCACTTGGCATCAATGTGGTACTGCATCAAGACGGTTCACTTAAACCTAGTCAACAAGAGCCTTGGGTTCCTCGAATATGGCTTGCACCAAGCCAAAGCAATAATGAAACTTTTGCCGAACTCGCAATGGTAGAGCATTTCTTAAAACAAAACCCTTTTAATGGCATTGAAACATGGGAACAGCTTAAAACATATTGCACTCAAATGTTGCATAAAGTTGTACAAACCGAGCCCAGCAAAGGTGCAACTATATTTAATTGCCCATTGCACCCTAAATACAAGCCCCATCCGCAAGGACTGATACAATGCGAAACAGATATCAAAGGGGCAAGCGCCAATATCCTAAAGGTGTTGGATATACTTGCTGAAACAAAGGTTCATCCACCATTGTATAAACGCTATTGCGACCTCAAGGATGTTTCTCTACAAGTATGCCACGATATTGAGCGTCAAGCTGAACAAGCTCTACAGCATATCGGACAAATGACAGGTGAGTTCCCTCTTGCCCCTAAACAACGCAATGCTTTACACTATTTACTGAAGCAGAAAGATGGCAATATGCTAGCTGTCAACGGCCCACCTGGCACAGGAAAAACAACACTACTTCGCTCTGTTGTCGCAAACATGTGGACACAAGCAGCTTTACAACAAAAAGAACCTCCTCTTATTGTTGCCACATCCAATAATAATCAGGCCGTCACCAACATATTAGAAAGTTTTGCTCAAGTGGATGAATCAGACATCAGTTCTGAATTACAAGGTCGTTGGCTGCCTGAGGTTAATAGTTATGGCCTTTACTGCTGTTCCAGCAGTAAAGCTAAACAAACAGAGTATATGTTTACTGCACCAGGCGGAGCTGGCTGTATGTCTGAATGGCAAGATCAAGGCTATATCAGCAAGGCAGAGCCACATTTCTTAAAAAAAGTATCCACGTGGCACCGCAGCAAAGTTTCAAGTGTTAAAAAGGCAATGGTACTACTCCATAAAGCCTTGAAAGAGTGCACGAAAGCGATACAACAAGGCATACAACACTTTGAAAAATTCAAAGCAGCACATACCAATATCAAAAAGAATTTTGGAAGCGTTACTAAACTAGAAGAAGCAATAAGTCAGCAGGATAAAGACCTAAAACAAAAGGTAGTGGTGTACCAACAAGCAAAACAAAAACTTGAGCACTGCTTCCAACAATGGGGCCAAAGAAGCTTGGCAACACGTCTATTCCTATGGCTTCCTTTTGTGCAAAAAGCAGAGCAACGTAAAAATGACTTACTCATTCAACAATGGGATTTACACCTCGATTGTGCCAGTGATGCCAATATTGAAGCATGGTGCAAACAAAATATTACCAGCGCCCATTCCGCAAAAATACAATCCGAAAACACATTGCAAACCATGCGTCATGAACTGAAACAACACCAAGAAACCTTAACCCAACTTCAATCATGGATGCATAGCCATGCCCCAATAAGCCAAGGCTTTACGCAAGACATACACAAGTTACAAGAGCGGTTAACTCAAATTTTAGATTGCCAATTACGCTTCCAAAGCTTCAAGCTTGCCACCCACTACTGGGAAGCCCGCTGGCTATCTGAAATGAAAAACTTTATACAAAACAATGATGACGATAAAAAATCACCGAAAAAGACTCTACGTAAGCTTCGCCGATTTGCCAAACTAACCCCTTGCTTTGTATCCACTTTTTTCATGCTGCCCAACATGTTCACCGCTGGTGAATATCAAGATAAGACGTGGAAGGATACCCCTTTATTTTCAAGCATAGACTTACTCATTGTCGATGAAGCAGGGCAAGCTTTACCCGAGGTATCTGCAGCTAGCTTTTCCCTTGCTAAACAAGCATTGGTTGTTGGTGATACCGACCAAATTGAACCTGTTTGGAGTGTGCCATCCAGTGTTGACAAAGCAAACCTAGAACATTTGAATCTTGTATCCCAGAAACATACTTATGAAGACTATTGGTTAAAAAGTGGCCTACTTGCCAGCTCTGGAAACATTATGCGTGTTGCACAGCGGCAATGCAGCTTTCAACAGTTTGAAAACTTGCAGCGCGGATTATACCTTACAGAACATCGTAGATGCTTTGACAGTATTATCAGTTATTGTAATGACTTAATATATAAGGGTGTACTCGAACCCAAGCGTGGTGAACCAGAGACCTCCCCTGCATTATGGGAAAGCCCTCTAGCTATGATTGCAACAGCAAGCCCTTCTCAAGCTCAAAGTGGTAGTCGTATTAACCGTGGTGAAGCCGAGCAAATCGCTGCATGGGTAGCCAAGCATAAAGGTGAGATCATTGCTTATGCAAAAGAACAAAACACACAGAAATATGCCAGTGATACGGATGAATATATATTGAAAGATTTTCTTGGTATTATTACGCCATTCAGCAAACAAGCTTTTGTTATTCAAACAGCCTTAGGTCAACATGGCATACGGGGCCTAACAGTGGGTACAGTACATAGCTTGCAAGGCGCAGAACGTGGTATTGTATTATTTTCAAGCGTATATGGTGCCAATGATCAGGGTGGAAACAAATTTTATGACCGAGGAAAAAACATGCTTAATGTTGCAGTTTCTCGTGCTAAAGATGCTTTTATTGTGTTTGGAAACACTGATGTATTTGGCACGGATAGTAGCAACACACCGTCCAGCTTACTTAGAAAAAGCTTAAAACTACTGTGAGGGTAAACATTCCCTCTTTCAAATATCAAAGCCACATGGGTAGGTGGCACAGCTTTCAAGCCTAAATGATGGTTCCAATATCTAAGAAAACTTGCCAACCAACCCTGCCTGACAAGAAAGGTCATACTTATCACTATATCAGCAAGCTCTTAATTCATCCAGGTAGTCCGCCCAGTTTTGCATCATCTTCTTTCGCTCTGGCAAGTGCCTAGCGTGGTTATATGCAGCTTTAATCGCATTCCCTTCCTTATGAGCAAGTTGCCTCTCTATGACATCAGTATCCCAACCTTGCTCATGCAATAGAGTTGATGCCATAGCCCTAAAGCCATGAGCACAAATTTCTTCTTTAGAAAACCCTATTCTACGTAGCGTAGCGTTAATTGTGTTTTCACTCATTGGAGTCGAGGGACTACGAAGAGATGGAAAAACATATTCACCGCTTCCAGTAAGTGCTTGAACCTCACGCAAAATAGCTTGCACTTGCTTTGATAACGGTACTATATGCGCAACTCTCATCTTCATTTTCTCAGCTGGTAGCCTCCACTCAGCACTTTCAAAATTTATCTCATCCCATTTAGCATGCCTTAACTCTCCTGGTCGAACAAAGACATAGGGTGTCATCTTTAACGCACACTGTACAACCAGCGTACCTTCAAAGGCATCAATAGCACGAAGTAGCTCCCCTATCTTTTTAGGGTCAATAATTGTTGCTCTATGTGTTGTCACTAAGGGGGATAACGCACCAGAAAGGTCTCTAGTTGGGTCTGCTTTGATTCTTCCTGTTGCAACAGCATAGCGAAAAACTTGACCACAAAGCATTTTAACCCTATGTGCCATCTCGATAGTCCCTCGCCCTTCAATACGCCGTAACAAAGCAAGAACGTCAATCGCTTCAATATTTTTAATTATCATATGACCTAGCCAAGGAAAGACATGGCGCTTTAGCCTACTTTGAGTACTTTTTGTATATCCTGCACTCCACTTAGTTTTGTTTTTAACAATAAGTTCTTCGGCAACACCTTGAAAAGTATCTGCTTGAAAATGGAGTAATGCTACTTCTTTCTCTTTTTTCTTTTGGATATTTGGATCTACATGCTTGGCTAATAACTGTTTAGCCTCATCTCGCTTTTTTCTAGCTTCTCTTAGGCTTATTGTTGGATATACGCCAAAAGCAACAGTATTCTGTTTACCACCAAACCTATAATTCATTCTCCAATATTTACCTGAAGGCGTAATGAATATATATAAACCTCCGCCATCAGAAAGTTTCATTGATTTTTGACCAGAAGAAACCTTTGCAGATTTTACTTGTGTATTCGTTAGTGGCATACAACACCCCTTCATTTGATGGTACTTTTCTTAAAGTGTAGTCTAATATTAAAAATATACCAACAAATATACCAACAAATAACTCGAATATAGACAAACCTACTCGAACCTTATAAAACTTCAAACCAACAAAAAAGCCTGCAAACACTAGGCTTACAGACTTTAATGAGTTCTTATTGAACTTGTTGCTGGTACCGGGGACTGGACTCGAACCAGCACGGATTGCTCCACTACCCCCTCAAGGTAGCGTGTCTACCAATTTCACCACCCCGGCAATGTAAAAAGTTATTCAGCGGAGGGTAAAGTTTCCTCTGTTTTTTTCTCAAGCTTCTTCGTATCAAATGCTGCATTATCTGCAGAAGGATTAGGTGCAGATTGCTCTTGCAACACATCCGTAGACAACCCTTTATTCATTACTGAACCAGCCTCTTGTTGTGAAAAGAAAGCCAAACTTAAACTTGTAGTCATAAAGATAGTCGCCAATACACCTGTAGCCTTCACAAGGAACCCACCTGAACCTGACGCACCAAACAAAGTTTGTGAGCTTCCACCGCCCATTCCACCCATACCGCCTTCTTGTCCGCGTTGCATCAACACAACACCAATCAACAAAATAGCGACAATAATATGTATAGTTAATAATACCGTTGTCATTTTTTCTCCTATGCAGCCACGCGAGCTGCAGCCGCAACAATTTCCATAAATGAGTCAGCTTTTAAGCTAGCTCCACCAACCAAAGCACCGTCAACACCTTCGCAAGCCATTAAACTTTCTGCATTACCAGGGTTTACGCTACCACCATACAACACTTTACATTTGCGACCTAAACGCGCCAACTCTTCATGCACAAAAGCATGTGTTTCAGCGACTTGTTCTGGTGTTGCAGTTTTACCTGTACCAATCGCCCACACAGGTTCATAAGCAACCACCAATGGCATATTCGCATCCGTATCAGCCAATACCGACAACTGCTGTTTTAAAACATCATTGGTCGTGCCAGCTTCACGTTCTTCCAAGTGTTCACCGATACAAAACATCGGTATCAACTCTGCATCCCAAGCTGCATCAAGCTTCTTACGCAACAATGTATTACCTTCATGCATAATGTCCCTGCGTTCAGAGTGCCCTAGAATCACATATTTGCATCCCGCATCCTTCAACATCAACGGTGAAATCGAACCTGTAAAAGCACCGCTTTCTTCAAAGTACATATTCTCAGCACCCAATGTAACACCCTTTTCAGCAAAGGGTTTTGCCAATGGGTGAAGCAAGGTATAAGGAGGGCAAATAACCATTTCAACTGCATCTGCATTCGGGTTGGCTGTTAATGCATCAACAAAAGCTAAGCTTTCGTTAAGTAAACCATTCATTTTCCAGTTGCCTGCAATAATAAACTGTGTTGAATCACCCATGCCAATCTCCTTATCCCAATATAAAACGTGGGCATGATAACTTCATCACCCATGATAGCAAGCATAGCCCTAGCTTGACTTGCTATGCACCTTATTTATTCATGGATTCAAAAAACTCTGCATTATTTTTGGTCGACTTGAGTTTATCCAACAAGAACTCCATAGCTCCCACTGTATCCATAGGTGAAATAATACGGCGCAACACCCACATTTTAGACAATTCAGCAGGCTCAATCAGTAATTCTTCTTTACGTGTACCACTGGATGCCACATCAATCGCAGGGAAGGTACGCTTAGCAACAAGCTGTCGATTCAGATGAATCTCCATATTACCCGTACCTTTAAACTCTTCAAAAATCACTTCATCCATACGACTGCCCGTATCCACCAAAGCTGTAGCTATAATGGTCAAACTACCGCCACCTTCAATATTACGCGCTGCACCAAAGAAACGTTTGGGTCGGTGCAGTGCATTGGCATCCACACCACCTGACAACACCTTGCCCGAAGATGGTGACACGATATTGTAGGCTCTAGCCAAACGCGTAATCGAATCCAATAAAATTACCACATCTTTGCCATGCTCAACCAAACGTTTGGCACGTTCAATCAGCATTTCTGCCACTTGCACATGGCGTTGTGGTGGCTCATCAAATGTAGATGAAACCACCTCACCTTTCACCGATCGTTTCATATCGGTTACTTCTTCAGGACGTTCGTCTATCAACAGAACCATCAAATGAATTTCAGGGTGATTCACTTCAATGGCATGGGCAATGGCTTGCATCATCACTGTTTTACCCGTTCGTGGCGGCGCGACAAGAATACCACGCTGCCCTTTACCAATCGGCGACACCAAATCAATCACTCGACCTGTCATATCTTTGCGTGTTGGGTCTTCAATTTCCATTTTGATACGTTCATCAGGATAAACAGGTGTTAAGTTTTCAAACAACACCTTGTTTCTTGCCACTTCGGGTGCTTCATCATTGATAGAGATAACACTTTTAAGGGCAAAATATTTTTCACGACTGCGTGGCGCGCGCACCTCACCTGCAATCAAATCACCTTTACGCAAATAACCACGGCGAATTTGTTGGTTGGATACATAAATATCATCTGTGCCTGATACATAATTATCATCTGCAGTACGCAAAAAACCATAACCATCAGGTAAAAGCTCGAGCACACCTTCAGAAATTACCGTGCCACCTCTAAGACTATGTTCTTTAAGAATCGCAAACACTTGGGCTTGGCGACGTTTACCCGCCATATTTTCAATGCCTAATTCATCCGCTTTTTCCAAAAGTTCAGCTTGCGACATCGCAGATACTTCGCGTAAGTGTAAAGTTATACCTTCAAACTCATTGGAAATCGGTGCTTCTTCTTGCTGCTCTTTGCGGCGGTTGTTTTTATGACCATTACGATTGTTTTTATGACCATTGCGATTGTTTTTATGACCGTTGCGTTGTGGTCGTTGCTGCTGCTCCATCTTTGTATCTTCTGGTTTTGTTTCAGATGTATCTGCTTGTTGCTTCTCTGTAGGTGCTTCAGCATCAGTTTTTCTTTCCGCAGCTTTTACTTCAACTTCTTGTTCAGCTACTTCGTCAACTACTTTTTCTTTTGTTTTATCTTCGACCTTAGGCTCAACATCTTTTTTAACACGTCGTGTACGTTTAGCCTTAGGTTTCTCTTCAAGCTTATCTTCTGAGTCCGCAGTCGAAGTCGTTTCCTCAACCTTTTTCTTGCGCGCTCTTTTTTTCGGTGCTGTCAAAGTTTCTGTATCCGTTCCTTCAACAGTATTTTCTACCACTTTCTTTTTGCTTGCTCGTGGTTTACGCACCGTTTTTTTCACAGGTTTAGCTTCAGTACTTTCCGCCTGATTCGATAATGGTTCAGTGGTTTCATCAGAAGACATAAATATTAAAACTCCAAAAGGTTATTGTATTCCCGATAACAGCGTACATAACAATATGTGCTTTTTATATGACCAAGGAAAATAAAAGATTTGTTCAGATGCGGCTGCTATATATTTCATCGCGCAACCATGTATTATAACTACAAGCGATTGCTATAAGCCACCCCTGCTCATGTCAAACAAAAAAGTGTTTCACCTATTGCAACACAGGTAAGTCCCAAGACATTTCACCCAAATCATCACGAACAGTCACACGTATGGCTAAGGGTTTAACATAAGGAGGAGCAGCTTGATTCCACACATTTTTCCAACTTGACTTCGCATCCAAAACTTCCACATTAAAAGAATCCAACTTTACCAACTCCCAAATGATAGGTTCTACATGCGTCCTTGCCCATGGGCTTAATGCTTCGCGCTTTAACTTATGCGTATCCTCATCAATCAGGTACCGAACCAAAGTTAAACCTGGATACATAGGGTCACGAATCAATAGCTGTAATTCATCAAAAGCATTTTCACCACGGCTATCATTTTTAAGCACAACAATCGGCTTATTTTTATCTTCTGATGCACTTAAATAACTAACATCTCTACGCAGTTGTTTACCCAACCACTGCTGTTCTTCCAACTGTGTTCTATGCTCTTTAATCATCATAAAGCCTTCACCTGCAGGGCCAAGTGCTGAAAAGGTTACTGCTGCAATCAAAGAAAACACCACGATTGCCAGTAACACTTCAATCAATGTAAAACCTTTCATCATGGTTTTACGTGATACAAAAACAAGGAAACATCGGGTTCACCAGCGTATGAAACCACTACATTTTGGCGCACAAACTTATCCAAGTCTGTTTTTTCCAGCGAGAGCTTCCATGTCATTTTCATGCCACGAGCTTCTACTTCACCTTCTCTTTCAGCAAGGTTAGTCGTAGCACCAACACGCTGTTGCTCTAAAACATTGGTTGCGACTTCAAGCATGGTCGAATGCGCCAACAAGCTACGCTGTGTATCCGCAGATAGCCCCAGTCGCCCAGCTAAAACTGACAAAGCTACCGCAGCAATACCCAGAGCAACCAAGGTTTCAATCAAGGTAAAACCTTGCTCAGCCTCTCGTGCTTTCATGGTTTATTTAAGACCCAAAACATCCTGCATATCATAACACCCTGCTGGTTTATCAATCAACCACGAAGCTGCACGCACAGCACCCTTGGCAAACACCATACGGTCTGAAGCAAAGTGGTTAATTTCAATGCGCTCTTCATCAGCAATAAACATGGCTTTATGATCACCAACAATATTACCACCTCGCGCCACAGAAAAACCAATCGTGCCCGCTTCACGTGCACCCGTAATTCCTTCTCTGCTATACACAGCCACATCATCAAAGTTCACATTGCGACCTTTTGCCAAAGCTTTACCCATAGCCAAGGCAGTGCCCGATGGAGCATCGACTTTATGCTTATGATGCGCTTCGTAAATTTCAGCATCATAATCAGCATTAAGTACGGCTGCTGCTTGTTGGATAAGGTTTAAAGCAAGGTTTACGCCTACAGAGTAATTGGCAGCCACCACAGTAGGTGTATGTTTTAATATCGCATCCAACTCGGCTTGTTGATTGGCATCAAAACCCGTTGTGCCAATCACCATTGCCATTGATTTTTCTGCCACCACTTTAGCGTGATTTAAGCAAGCCTCAGGGGCTGTAAAGTCAATCAACACATCCGCTTCATCACAAGCTGCCAAACTATCACGCACTTGAATACCTAAAGCTGGAATACCTGCTAGTAAACCAGCATCTTGCCCTACTGCAGATGAGCCCTCACGTTCTGTTGCACCCACCAAAGTTGCATCTTTTGCCTGTGCTACAGCACGCACCAACATGGTTCCCATGCGCCCTGATGCTCCCGAAATGATTACCCGCATAGTCAAACTCCCTTGACTTAGTTCTCACCTGCTAAGTCATCCCATAATTTTTTTGCTTTCCCCAAAAATGAAGAGCGTTCTGGATAGACTTCATCACCTGTTTCTTTGGCAAAAGCTTTAAGCAACTCTTCTTGTCTTGCTGTCAGCTTTTTAGGTACAGCAATCTGCACACGCACAAACAAGTCGCCTTTTTGATGCACGCGAACATCTTTTACACCATGTCCACGCAAGCGGAATACACGACCACTCTCCGTGCCTGCTGGAATTCGGATTTTCACTTTACCTTCCAATGTTGGTGCATCCACTTCTGCACCCAATGTTGCTTGTGGGAAAGTAATCGGCATTTCACAATGTAGGTCTGCACCATCGCGCTCAAAAATAGCATGTTCTTTGATGTGCACCACAATAAATAAATCGCCAGATGCACCCCCTTGTGTGCCAGCCTCTCCTTCTCCTGCCACGCGCACTTGTGCGCCATCATACACACCAGCAGGAATTTTCACTTTCAACCTTTTCTTCACTTTCTTGCGACCTGTACCACCGCAAGAAACACATGGCGACTCAATTTTCTTACCCATACCCTGACAACTTGGGCATGTTCTACGCACCGCAAAAAAGCCTTGCTGCATTTGCACTTGTCCATGCCCGCCACAAGTAGAACAAGGGACAGGGTTGGTACCAGGGCGTGCGCCAGAACCGCTGCATGTATCACAATGCTCATGTTTAGGAATCTCTAATTCAACTTCCTTGCCTTTAGCAGCCTCTTCTAAGGTAATGGTTAAATTATAACGCAAGTCCGCACCTTGATTGTGCTGCTGACCACCGCCACCACCAAAACCAAATGCGTCACCAAACACGCTACCAAATAAGTCTCCAAAATCTTGATAGGCATGTGAATTTTGGAAACCACCAGCACCAAAACCGCCCATTTGATCATCAACACCAGCATGACCATATTGATCGTAACGCGCACGCTTTTCTTCATCTGCTAAGATTTCATATGCTTCCGTCACTTCACGGAAAGCTGCTGCTGCTTTTTCATCATCAGGGTTACGATCAGGGTGGTATTTCATCGCAAGCTTACGGTATGCGCGTTTAATATCATTCTTATCTGCGCCCTTATCAACACCTAATACATCGTAATAATCTCTTTTACTCACCCTACACTCCTAAAACTTTTTCTAACCCATCATGGCACAATTCATCATAAAAACATATAAAACACAAAAGGAGCAGAGCTTTTCAGCCCCGCTCCTTATGCTTACGCACCCAATAACAAGGGCTTATTTTTTACTATTGCTGTCATCCACCACTTCAGCATCAACAATTTCAGCATCCTGAACATCATTTTTTGCTGAAGCTTCTGGTGCTTCGGCTGTACCAGCATCTTGCTCGCCTTGTTCAGCTTGCATTTTTTGGTACACAGCTTCACCAAGTTTCTGCGATTTTTTCGCCAAATCTTCTTCGGCAGCCTTAATCGCATCAAAATCATCACCTTTAAGTGCTTCTTTTAATACCTCTAAAGCTTCTTTAATCGCAGTCACAGTGGCTTCATCCACAGCATCTGCATGCTCTTCCAAAGATTTCTCAGTGGCAAACACAAGCTGATCAGCACGGTTTTTCGCTTCAATATTTTCTTTCAACTTCGCATCTTCTTCAGCATGTGCTTCAGCATCTTGTTTCATACGCTCAATTTCTTCCTCGGAAAGACCTGAGCCTGCTTCAATACGAATCGAAGTTTCTTTACCCGTACCTTTATCTTTGGCATGTACATGCAAAATACCATTAGCATCAATATCAAACGTAACTTCAATTTGCGGTGTACCACGTGGTGCAGGCGCAATACCTTCAAGGTTAAACAAGCCCAACTGTTTATTAGCTGAGAAAATCTCTCGCTCACCTTGCGCCACTTTAATGGTTACCGCAGTTTGGTTATCTGCCGCAGTGGTATAAGTTTGCGATTTCTTGGTTGGGATGGTTGTGTTTTTCTCAATAATTTTATTGAACAAACCACCTTCCACTTCAATACCAAGTGATAATGGTGTTACATCAAGCAACAACACATCTTTCACATCACCAGTCAAAATCGCACCTTGAATCGCAGCACCAATCGCTACCACTTCATCAGGGTTCACACCTTTATGCGGCTCAGTACCAAAGAATGCTTTTACTTTCTCTTGCACCAAAGGCATACGGGTTTGACCACCCACCAATACCACTTCGTGAATATCGGAGGCTTTTACGCCCGCATCTTTTAATGCCGCTTTGCATGGCTCTAGTGAACGCTCAACCAAGTCGCTCACTAATGATTCAAATTTTGCACGTGACACTTTAATCAACAAGTGTTTAGGTCCTGAAGCGTCTGCCGTGATAAACGGTAAGTTCACTTCAGTTTGTTGACTTGAAGACAACTCAATTTTCGCTTTCTCTGCAGCTTCACGCAAACGTTGCAATGCCAAAGTGTCTGTTGTTAAGTCAACACCATGCTCTTTTTTGAATTCATCAGCCAAATATTGAATCAATACTTGGTCAAAGTCTTCACCACCAAGGAATGTATCACCATTGGTTGCTTTCACTTCAAATACACCATCACCAATTTCGAGAATCGAAATATCGAATGTACCACCACCAAGGTCATACACTGCAATCAAATGATTTTCTTCGGTTTTATCCAAGCCATACGCCAATGCTGCTGCTGTTGGCTCATTAACAATACGCAACACATTCAGACCAGCAATCGCACCAGCATCTTTGGTTGCTTGACGTTGCGAATCATTAAAATATGCAGGTACTGTAATGACAGCATCTTTAACTTCTTCACCCAAATAATCTTCGGCAGTGGCTTTCATTTTTTGCAAGG
>JALWRX010000002.1 GCA_027080505.1 Ghiorsea sp. | reverse complement strand
AATATCTTTCCAAAAGTTTTGACTCACTTGTTTACCTCTTCACCGTATCGCTCAGCATAACTATACGAAAAAGGTTTAAAGTGCTAAGGCTCACGTTTGATATTTTGTTTTTCAAACTTTTATATCGTAGGGTATCAAGGAGAGCAGTGTATTTTTTGAGTCTAAAGGTGACTGGTGACATTTTTAAGTAAAAGAGCCTGAATACTTTTGCATTCAGGCTCATTTATTCAGAGCTTTCCTTAATCAAGAATAATGGATTCCAATCGCTCCATATCATTAACTACACGCCATGTACCTTCACCCGCAGTTACTTTCTCTTCCCACATTTGTAAGCGATCCATGTATTCACGTGGGTCAATATTATCACTGCGTAGCTTGGTAACATTTAATGCAACCACGTTAAAACCATTTAATTGCAAAGGAATATCTCGCTTGTAACCTTTTTTGAGTTCCTCTTTCAAGTCGGAGAAAATCAAAATCGTTTTTTTGCCCACATTGGCTTCATTTAAGTATTCCACAGCTTGCAATATTCCACCTGTAATATCGGTGTAGCCACTGGATTTTACATTTTTCACAAAAGCATCAATCTTTTCTCTAAACTGACGTTTTTGGCGGTTGGCAATGCTTGGTCTGTCATCAAAGGTCACTTTAGCAACAATGTCTTTTTCACTAAAACTTGCCGTATCCACCCGTGCTACAGCAAAGGTGTCGCCAGGGTTAAGTTTAGCGAGTGTGAAATTAATCAAATGTTGTGCTTTGACCAACTCTTTGGTGTAAGTGCCAGATGTATCAAGCAGCATATATACACCTTTAGTTGTGGGTAGTTGTTTGCCGCTATCGCAGCCGATGAGCATGATAGTGGCAATACTTATAATAAATATATTTTTCATGACGATGCTCCTTTGATGGTTTGTGTGTCTAATGGGTTAAACCCATGTTTATCTTTTTTGTTTTTGTTTGGTTCAGTACCTTTGATTTTGGACTCTAACCAAAGCGGAATGAAGATAAAAAGGTCATATACACTGGTTAACATCAGCCCAAAGTAATGGCTGCTATTGGCGAGTAATGCGAAGGTGAATGCCAATGTGCGAAGTATGCCCACAGCTATAATGCCCAGTACAGTGCGCGCTGAATGAATGAAAGATTCCAGTGGAATAGCAACAAAAACCAAAGCAAAAGGAAGGATAAAACCCATACCCATTTGTGCAGCCGTGGTAATCCAGCGGTCAGATAAACCCGATGCAGCAGTCATCACTTCAGCATTATTTAACAATGATGCGCGAAGGGCAGCATCATCTTGGGCAAGAATTTCACGCATATAAGCCAGTCCTGCTTCTACACTGGCAAGCATGAACAAAATGGAGAAGGTGATAAACACCATTTTGATGCGCATGCTATCTTTCATCGCACCAATGATGGGAAATAAACGTGTGATGCGTAAACTTTCCATCAGGAATAAACCCATGGCAACTTCAACTAGAATAATCACCAAAGCAGCAATATTCGCCACTTTATATCCCATCATCATGCTACTACCGCCAACCATTTCTTGCATGGGTCGTGCAATCAAGTTGAAGTTAATCATTGCGCCACCAATGGCGATAGCCAGTACAAAACCAGCAACAAAAAACTGGGTTAGTGATGAAGAGGACAATGTTTTTTTCGCAGTGTCCGTTTCACGAATAATTTGTTCATAGGTTTCCATTTGACGATCGACTACTTTGGCGCGATCAAGTAAAGCATTCACATCTTGGTCAACCTGTTTAAGGTCATGATTCATAGCTCGCCAAGATGGACGCATTTTCTTAAGCAGCATGTGACGTTCTCTGCTTGCTTTTCTATATTCCTCTAGTGTTTTCTCATGATTCTTTTCCATAGAGCCATGAATACTATCTAGGATTTCACCTACCATGGGGTCGTTTTTGCTGGTAGCGATATTTGCTACTGCATCCACTGCTTTGGCCCAACCTGGTGCTTCAGGTGGTACATCTGCGCTGTTTTTATAGTCTTCATCCAGTTTGGTGACAACATCATCTACTTTGCGATGAAGGGTAGGGTATTCAGCTAAATCTTGCTCTACAATGCGGTTGATGCGCTCAAATTCACGCTCAATCTCATGTTCAGCAGCTTCTCGACCTTCAGCAATAAGCACTTCCATATTACGTTGCGCAAGCCTTTGCTCAACGCCCGACAATGATTCGGATGCTTGTTGAAAAGCACTTTGAATTAATGAAGTGACAGATTTGATAATACCCCGCATAGGTTCTCTTGCGAGATAAGTGAGTGTAATCAGTATAACAAACCAGATTAACCCCGAAATTGCAGCCTTTTCAGACCATAGTAAAAATATTTCTGATAATGACATCTTAGCCTCCTTGTG
>JALWRX010000001.1 GCA_027080505.1 Ghiorsea sp. | reverse complement strand
CATTGTTGCGAACACGCAGTGAGTAACGTGGTTGCCCTGCATACACAGCATCTGCACCATAAGCAAAGGCATAGCGCATGTTTTTAATCGTACCTGCAGGTGATAATAGTTCGATGTTTTTGTTCATGCTGTTTTTCCTTCGGTGTTTTTAGATTCCAAATGCGCAATGCGAATGGGTGCTGGCGGGTGAGAGTCATGCCATGCTGAATATAAATCATCAGGTGTTAGTGTAGCTGCATTATCTTCATACATTTTGACCAAGGCTGAAATCAAGTCTTTAGCGTCTGCATGTTCCTTTGCATAATCATCAGCTTCAAATTCATGTTTGCGTGAATACATGCTCATGATGGGTGAGATAAAAAAGGTAAACACAGGCATCACCAGCATAAACAAAATTAAAAGCATGTGATTGGATGGGTGAGACACACCCAAACCTTCGTAAAACCAAGCCTGTTCTGCTAACCAACCCATGATGGCAAAGCCAGCCAAGAAGATGGTAAAGGTGACAAGCATACGTTTTTTGATGTGGTTACGCTTAAAATGTCCCAATTCATGGGCAAGTACAGCAAGTGTTTCATTGGTTGAAAGTTGTTCCAACAATGTATCATAAAATACAATGCGCTTGGTTTTGCCAAAGCCTGTAAAATAGGCATTGCCATGACTGGAGCGTTTGCTGCCATCCATTTGAAATAAACCATTGCTCTCAAAACCGCAGCGCGTGAGTAAACCTTCAATGGCTGTGCGCAAAGACTCATCTTTCATGGGTTCAAATTTGTTAAATAGCGGTGCGATGAAGGTTGGATATGCCCACATCATGAGTAGTGAGAAGCCAATCCATACAGCCCAAGCCCAAAGCCACCATAAATTCCCTGCGCTTTGCATTAACCACAAAATCACCCAAATCAAAGGTGCAGCAATCACGGTCATCAACACTGCGCCTTTAAGCATGTCGGTGATAAATAACTTGGCGGTCATTTTATTAAAGCCAAACTTTTCTTCGAGTACAAAAGTTTTGTAAATTGAGAAAGGTAAGTCCAATAGGCTGCCGATAAAAGTAAATAACAAAATAAAAGCAACGCCAGTAGTCAATTCCGACCAGCCCCAACTGCGTACGGTGTTGTCCAATACATCAAGCCCACCGCCCAATGTCCACATCAGAAGTAAGCCCAAGCTGTATAAACCAGCCCAAGTACCAACCTTTATTTTGGCGGTGGTATAGTCGGCAGCTTTTTGATGCGCTTCTAAGGAAATAACATCTTTAAAACGTGCGGGCACTTCATGTTTGTGTGTTTGCACAGACTTGAGTTGGCGTTGATCAAGCCAAAAATCAATGGTAGTGGAAATAAATAGTGCGGTTAAGAAAATAAGGGTAAATGTTAACATAATGGCGAATGCTAATGTTTAGTAGGTCTTTGTCATCTTTGTACTTCGTAGGGTTATTGAGAATATGTCATCAGTTGTTAGTTTTCAGCCGTGAGAAAACAATCGCCAATAGGCATATTTGATTCAGGGCTGGGTGGGCTGACGGTATTGGAAGATATTCAAGCCTTACTGCCGCATGAGGATTTGATATATATTGCAGACTCATCTTTTGCGCCGTATGGCAATAAAGATAGTGCTTTGATTGTGCAGCGGGTGCGTGTACTTGCTGATTTTTTGCTTCAAACACATCATATGAAGGCATTGGTGGTGGCGTGTAATACGGCAACTGCAGAAGCTGTACACATATTGCGGGAGCGTTTGCAGATACCTGTGATTGGTATGGAACCAGCCATTAAACCTGCGGTAGCACTCACCCAATCGGGGGTGGTCGCCGTGCTTGCTACTGCAAACACACTTCAAAGTGATAAGTTTTCAAAGCTTTTGGATTCACACCAACATCAAGCGCGTATCATTATCCAACCTTGTATGGGCTGGGTGGAAGCCATTGAGCAGGGAGAACTGCATTCGGATTGCACCAAGGCATTGGTGGCAAAATATGTGCAACCGCTGCTTGAAGAAGGTGCGGATACGTTTGTTTTAGGTTGTACACATTATCCACTGCTTGAACCAGTGATGCGAGTTTTGCTGGGTGAGCAAGTTCACATTATTACTACAGGTCGTGCGGTTGCTAAGCGGCTGCAGCATCAGTTGGCAGCACAGCATGTTTTGAATCCACAAAGAGAAGATGGTAAGCAAAGTTTTTGGACTTCAGGAGATGGCAAACAAGTGAGCAGTATGGCAAGTGTATTGTTTCAACGAGAGATAGTTTTTCAGCCATTACCACAGCAGCATGAAACGATAATTATTGAGTTTGAACTTGAAAAGAAACAGCAGCTTTTGTTTCAGGCTTTATTGCAAGGTGAGGATGGGCTTGCTTTTGTGCGTTGTATGCATGGTGTGCAGCAACTTTGGACAACGTCCTCACAGA